>CAYLPI010000061.1:0-20628 GCA_964385505.1 uncultured Bordetella sp. | reverse complement strand
CAAGCCCCCCCTCGTATGTCATTGAGCGTTAACGAGCTTTGACGCTCCGACCCTGTCAATTCCCTGTGTTGTTCCTTGTGTTGTTCCTGTGTTGTTCCCTGCTCGAAGAAAACCAGTATTTTGAAACCAGTAATCGGCGTTTGTGCCGCCAAGGGCGCTGTCCTTCGACTCGCGCAGTGCGAACTCCCACTCTGCGTTGAGTTCTAGCTAGATGACTTTGGCGATAGCGCCGGCGACCTTGTCGACGTTGTGGGTGTTGAGCGCCGCCACGCAAATGCGCCCGGTGTCGATGGCGTACACGCCGAATTCCTCGCGCAGGCGCAGCACTTGCTCCTTGCCAAGTCCGGAGTAGGAAAACATGCCCCGCTGGCTCAGAACAAAACTGAAGTCGGCTTGGGGCGCTTTTTCGCGTAGCTTGTCGGTGAGGGCCCGGCGCATGGCACGGATGCGGTCGCGCATGCCGGCGAGTTCCTGCTCCCACAGGGCGCGCAGCGCGGGCGTGGTCAGCACTGCGGCGACGATCTGTCCGCCATGGGTCGGCGGATTGGAATAGTTGGAGCGGACGGTGCGCTTGAGTTGTGACAGCACACGCGCCGACTCGTCTGCACTGGAAGTAACGACAGACAAGGCCCCGATGCGCTCGCCATAAAGTGAAAACGACTTCGAGAACGAGTTTGAAACGAAAATAGGGCTTGTTACTGCTGTGAACTTGCGTACCACGGCAGCGTCGGCTTCGATACCGTCGCCAAAGCCCTGGTAGGCGATGTCGAGAAAGGGCACGAGGTCGCCGGCACGAACGGTGTCGAGCACTGCAGACCATTGCCCGGGGCTGAGATCGACGCCCGTCGGGTTGTGGCAGCAGGCGTGCAGCACGACGATGGAACCGGCGGGAATGGCCTTGAGCGCAGCCAGCATGCCGGTGAAATTGACGCCGCGTGTTGCCGCATCGTAGTACGGGTAGGCGTTGACCTTGAAGCCGGCGCTTTCGAACAGGGCGCGGTGGTTCTCCCAGCTCGGGTCGCTGATCCAGACCTGGGCTTCGGGGGAAATGCGGCGCAGGAAGTCGGCGCCGACCTTGAGCCCACCGGTGCCGCCAAGGGCCTGCACGGTGACCACGCGGCCGTCCTTGACTGCAGCGCTGTCGGCGCCAAAGACCAGCGTCTGCACCGCCCGGTCATAGGCCGCGATGCCCTCGATCGGCAGATAGGCGCGCGGGGCGGCGCGCTCGGCCAGTTCGATTTCCGCGCGTCGTACGCATTCGAGCAAGGGCACCTTGCCGTTGTCGTCGTAATACACGCCGACTCCCAAATTGACTTTTTCGGGCCGTTTGTCCGAGTTATAGACCTCGGTCAGACCGAGAATCGGGTCGCGCGGTGCCATTTCGACGGCGGCAAGCGGGGAGGGGGAATGTGGGGCGTTCATCGTGTAGGATCGAAGGTTTGCTCAGTCGGTATTTTACCCCGTGCCCGTCACTTTCCCAAATAGTCCGTTCCGGCTGCACCAGCCCTTCCAGCCTGCGGGCGACCAGCCCGAAGCCATCCGCAAACTTACCGAGGGCATAGAGGACGGACTCGCCTGGCAGACCCTGTTGGGGGTGACCGGGTCGGGCAAGACCTATACCGTCGCCAACGTCATTGCCAGGATAGGGCGGCCGGCGCTGGTGCTGGCGCCCAACAAGACCCTGGCGGCGCAGTTGTACTCCGAATTCCGCGAGTTTTTTCCGGAAAACTCGGTCGAGTACTTCGTTTCTTACTACGACTATTACCAGCCCGAGGCCTATGTGCCTTCGCGCGACCTGTTCATCGAGAAGGATTCCTCAATCAACGATCACATCGAGCAAATGCGCCTGTCGGCGACCAAGTCACTACTCGAGCGCGAAGACAGCATCATCGTCGCCACGGTGTCGTGCATTTACGGTATCGGCGACCCGGCCGATTACCACGGCATGATCCTGCACCTGCGCCAGCACGAAAAATATTCGCATCGCGACGTCATCGCCCGGCTGATCGCGATGCAATACGACCGCAACGACATCGAATTCAAGCGCGGCGTGTTCCGTGTCCGTGGCGACGTCATCGACGTGTTCCCGGCAGAGAACTCGGAGACTGCGCTACGCATCACTTTGTTTGACGACGAGATCGACCTGCTGCAATTGTTCGATCCGCTTACCGGCAGAGTGCACCAGAGTGTGCAGCGCTTTACCGTGTATCCGTCCAGCCATTACGTCACGCCGCGTGCGACCACATTACGCGCGATCGAAGGCATTAAGATCGAACTCGCGGAGCGGATCGATTATTTCCAGAAGGGTACCAAGCTGGTCGAGGCGCAGCGCATCGAGCAGCGGACACGCTTTGACCTTGAAATGCTCAATGAAATGGGCTTTTGCAAGGGCATCGAAAACTACTCGCGCCATCTTTCAGGACGTGCTCCTGGCGATCCGCCGCCGACGCTGATTGATTACCTGCCGCCGCGCGCGCTGATGTTTATCGACGAGTCGCACGTAACCATCGGGCAACTTGGCGCGATGTACAAGGGCGACCGTTCGCGCAAGGAAAACCTGGTCGGTTACGGCTTTCGCCTGCCCTCGGCACTCGATAACCGGCCGCTGCGCTTTGACGAGTTCGAAAAGGTGATGCGCCAGACGGTGTTCGTTTCGGCCACACCGTCCGAGTACGAGCGCATTCATTCCGGCGATGCCATTGTCGAACAGGTCGTGCGTCCGACCGGTCTGGTGGACCCGCAACTTGAGGTGCGGCCGGCGACGACGCAGGTGGACGACCTGATGTCGGAGATCAGGATTCGCGTGGTCAAGAAGGAGCGGGTGCTGGTCACCACGCTGACCAAGAAAATGGCCGAGGACCTGACCGAATACCTCGCCGAGCACGGCATCAAGGTGCGCTACCTGCATTCCGAAATCGAAACGGTGGAACGGGTGGAAATTTTGCGCGACCTGCGCATTGGCATATTTGACGTGCTGGTCGGCATCAACCTGCTGCGCGAGGGCATAGACCTGCCCGAGGTGTCGCTGGTGGCGATATTGGACGCCGACAAGGAGGGCTTCCTGCGCTCGGAGCGCTCGCTGATCCAGACCATAGGTCGTGCCGCGCGCCACCTCAACGGCCGGGCCATCCTCTACGCCGACCGCATGACCAAATCAATGGAAAAGGCGATAGGTGAGACCGAACGGCGTCGTGCCAAACAACTGGCCTGGAATGCGGAGAACGGCATTACGCCGGTCGGCGTAACCAAGATCATCAAGGACATCATCGAGGGCGCCTACGACCCGGACCAGGCGCGCATGGAACTCAAGGCGGCGCAGGATCAGGCCCGTTACGACACCATGAGCGAGAAGCAGTTGTCACGCGAGATCAAACGCCTCGAGAAAATGATGTTCGACTACGCCAAGAACCTCGACTTTGAAAAGGCGGCGCAGACGCGTGATCAGTTGTCTGCGCTGCGCCGCGGCGTTTTCGGCGCGGATGTTGCAGACCTTGTCGAGATCGACGACAAACAGGCCGCTGTCTGATGCGGGTGTTGTTTGTTTGCACCGGCAATATCTGTCGCTCACCGACCGCCGAGGGGGTGTTCCTGAAAATGGTCGGCGACGCGGGGCTTTCGGGTGTCATCACCGTCGACTCGGCCGGGACGCATGATTATCACATCGGCAATGCGCCCGATCCGCGCACCATAGCTGCCGCAGCACGGCGAGGTTACGACCTTGCGCCATTGCGGGCGCGCCAGGTCAAGCGCGGTGACTTCGAGGAGTTTGACCTGGTACTGGCGATGGACCAGGGCCATCGCGCCCATCTTGTGCGCCAGTGTCCGCCATCGCGTGCCACTGGCATCAGACTCCTGATGGCCTACGCAGCGCGGCGAACCGGTGCCGATGTACCCGACCCCTATTACGGCGGCGAGCAGGGCTTTGAACACGTGCTCGACATGATAGAAGATGCCTCGCGCGGACTGCTCGAGACCATTCGCACCGAACCGGCAACGCGCAAGGCTTGAACGGCCGTCCTGTCTGCAACCGTGGCCGCAAAATGAAAAAGGCTGGAAAGGCCCGCCTGGCGGGCCTTTCCAGCCTATGGTGCTGTAAAAAACGCTTCGGTCAGGCCTTCGGGCCGGTTTCCACCTGCATCAGCGGCTCTGCCGCAGGCGGCGGGCGACGTTCGCGTTTGGGCCGCGGCGAGGATTGTTGCTCGGGCTCGGCTTGAACCGGCGTCACGCGGGAGCGGTCGGTCTGGATCAGCACCAGGCCGCTTTGCTGCAACGCGCGCTCGATCTCCACCGGATCAACGACCGGCTTGGGTGCAGGCGCAGGGGCGGACACTAGTACAGGTGCCGGCGCGGGCGCCGGGGACGGCGCAACGACAACCGGCGCAACGACAACCGGCACAACAGGCTCCGGCCGGACTTCGGTTACTGCCGCTGCGACAGGCGCTGTTGCTTCAACAGGTGCCGCCTCGGCAACCGCTGCGGACTCAGCTACCGTAGAGACAGCGGGAGAAACCGCCGGAGCAACAGACGCCGGCGGAAAGCCCGCGTCATGGCTGCTCGCCACGACGCTGTTCTGCAGTGCGGCGTCTGCAGCGTGAGCTGAATGCTCGGCACGTGCGCTTTGTTCCTGCACCGCGGGCAGGTCCTGCGCGGCTTGCTGCAGTGGCGCGTCAACACCACGCTCCATGCGCTCGCCACCGCGATTGCGGCCGCCACGGCGACGGCGACGTTCGCCCTCACCGCTGCCAATGCCGGCGCTACCAACCGCATCGTTGTCCTGATTGCCGTCAACCATGCTGCTGTTCGGATCACCTTGCGGCCGTTGCTGTTGCTCCGGGCGCTCGCCATGCTCCTCACGCGGCGGACGCGGTTCACGCGGCTCACGTGACTCTCTGGGCTCGCGCGGTTCGCGGGCCTCACGACCATCACGCGGTTCACGGGTGTCCGGACGGTCGCCGCGTTCCTGGCGCGGACCGCGCTCTTGCCGTGGACCGCGTTCCTGACGCTCGCCTGCCTCCGCGGCGGGACGTTCCTGGCGTGGGCCGCGTTCCTGGCGGTCGCCGCGCTGGCGTCGCGAAGCATCACGCTCACCGCGCTCACCGCGCTCACCTTCAGGTCGTGCGCCACGCCCGTTGCCGCGTTCACCACCGCGTCCGCGTCCGCGCTCACCGCGGTCGTTGCGGTCAGAGCGCTCCGGGCGACCTTCCCGGCGCGGCGGACGTTGTTGCGGTGTCGGCTGCGCCGTCTCCGGCGTGCTACTGCGGCTGAACCAGCCGAGTATTCTGCCGATGATGCCGGGGCGGGATTCGGCGGCGGTGCTTGCAGCGACCGGCGCAGGTGCGATGGCCGGGGCAGGGCTTGCGCCCGGGGCGGGCTGTGACGGCGTGATGCCTTGCACCGCAGCCTGTGCGCGTACCGGTTTGACGTCCTGCTGCGAAGCGTCGTCCTTCTTCTCTTCCGGCATTTTCACCAGGTCGTAACTGGGCGGCGGCACGTCGGCGTGATTGAGGTCGTCATGGCGCAGGCGCTCAATGGTGTAGTGCGGCGTCGACAGGTGCACATTGGGAATCAGCACGATGTTGACCTTGAGGCGTGCCTCGATGCTGTGGATGTCGGCGCGCTTCTCGTTCAGGAGATAGGTCGCGACATCCACCGGCACCTGGGCGTGCACGGCGCCGCTGTTCTCCTTCATCGCCTCTTCCTGGATGATGCGCAGGATGTGCAGGGCGGTTGACTCGGTACCGCGGATCTGGCCGGTGCCGGTGCAGCGCGGGCAGGTGATGGTACTGCCTTCGCCGAGCGCGGGGCGCAGGCGCTGGCGTGACAATTCCATCAGGCCGAAACGCGATATCTTGCCCATTTGCACGCGGGCGCGATCGTGATGCAGCGCGTCGCGCAGGCGGGTTTCGACTTCGCGCTGGTTGCGCTGGTTTTCCATGTCGATGAAGTCGATGACGATCAGTCCGCCAAGGTCGCGCAGGCGCAACTGGCGTGCCGTTTCGTCGGCGGCTTCAAGATTGGTGCGGAATGCCGTTTCCTCGATATCGTGGCCTTTGGTGGCGCGCGCCGAGTTGACGTCAACCGAGACCAGGGCCTCGGTGTGGTCGATGACGATGGCACCGCCCGAGGGCAGCGACACCTGGCGTGAATAGGCGCTTTCGATCTGGTGCTCGATCTGGAAGCGCGAGAACAGCGGCACGTCATCGTTATAGCGCTTCACGCGGTTGACGTTGTCGGGCATCACATGCGCCATGAACTGCTGCGCCTGCTCGTAGATCGAATCGGTGTCGATCAGGATTTCACCGATTTCAGAATGGAAGTAGTCGCGGATGGCGCGGATCACCAGGCTGCCTTCCTGGTAGATCAGGAAAGCGCCTTTTTGCGAGGTGGTGGCATCCTCAATGGCGTGCCACAACTGCAGCAGGTAGTTGAGATCCCACTCCAGCTCTTCCTTGGTGCGGCCGATGCCTGCGGTGCGACCAATGATGCTCATGCCCTGGGGTACGGGCAAAGAGTCCATGATCTCGCGCAGTTCATTGCGGTCTTCGCCCTCGATACGGCGCGACACGCCGCCGCCTCGGGGGTTGTTGGGCATCAGGACGAGGTGGCGTCCGGCGAGGCTGATGAAGGTGGTGAGGGCGGCGCCCTTGTTGCCGCGTTCGTCCTTTTCGACCTGGACGATGAGTTCCTGGCCTTCGCGCAACGCCTCCTTGATGGTGGCGCGCCCGACGTCAACGTCGGACCTGAAGAAGGCGCGGGCGACTTCCTTGAACGGCAGGAAGCCGTGACGATCGGTACCGTAATCCACAAACGCCGCCTCAAGACTGGGCTCGATGCGGGTGATGACGCCTTTGTAAATGTTGCTTTTTCTTTGCTCTTTGCCTGCCGATTCAATATCGAGGTCAATCAGTTTCTGACCATCAACAATTGCGACACGGAGTTCCTCGGCTTGTGTCGCGTTAAATAACATGCGCTTCATTGTTTTGTTCTCCCGCGTGCGGCGGGCAGCACAAACCAAGGCCGAAATGTGATTTTCAGCTTGTCATCGTCGTCGTAGTTTGGTTAGTACGCATGAAGAATCAGGTTTGTCAGATCGTGCCCCGAACTTTCTGGATCGAGGCCGGAAATTCTGCCGGTGTCGCTTGCGCGCTGTTGTAGTATCACTACTTTTGGTGAGCGAAATTAACCACTTGCTGCGTCGGCGGGGTGTTTTCGTAAAGCACCCGACGGAGACGTGTTGGCGGTCCTTGCGGATGATCCGTTTAGCGGCCGCTGTCTCGCTATCCGAAACTGCAAGGACATTATAAGCAAAATGAAGGAGTTAAGTAAAGCGGCTGCGGTGATTGCGGTGATTGACGAGGACGCCGCCGAGCAGCGCATCGACAATTTCCTGATCCGCCATTGCAAAGGCGTGCCGCGAAGCCATGTGTACCGCATCCTCAGGAGCGGCGAAGTCAGGGTGAATAGCGGTCGGGTCGATGCCACCTATCGCCTTCAACCAGGCGACAAAGTGCGCATTCCGCCGGTGCGGATTGCCGCACGCGAGGACGGCAACCGGCCGGCGCCGCCACGCGAACTCGCCATCGTGCATGAAGACGATGCCCTTCTGGTCGTGGACAAGCCCTCCGGGGTGGCGGTGCACGGCGGCAGCGGCGTCAGTTTCGGCGTAATCGAGGGCCTGCGCTCTGCACGCCCCGAGGCGCGGTTTCTGGAACTGGTGCATCGCATCGACCGCGAAACCTCCGGATTGCTGATTCTTGCCAAAAAACGCTCGGCACTGACCGCTTTGCACGCGGCGATGCGCGACGGGGCGGTGCAGAAGATATACCTCGCCCTGGTAAAAGGTGTCTGGTCCAACGCGGGCGGCAAGCGCGATGTCTCGCTGCCACTGCGCAAATACGTCTCCAAAGAGGGCGAGCGCAGGGTCAGCGTCGAGAGCGGCGGGCAGGAAGCGCGAACCATATTCAGGCTGGAACGCACATTCAAGGAATACAGCCTGTTGTCGGCGGAACTAAAGACCGGACGCACCCATCAGATAAGAGTTCATCTGGCGCATCTGGGCTTTCCGATTGCCGGGGATGACAAATACGGGGATTTTGATTTGAACAAGGTTTTGGCAAAAATTGGACTCAAGCGCATGTTTTTGCATGCCGCATCACTGGCGTTTGAGCATCCGCTGACAGGCGAGCGCATGCGGCTTGCGGCGCCACTGCCACCGGAGTTGAAGAAATTTACCGCAAGCTTGCAGGCATGACGGTCCGCGCCCCCTCGTCAAAGCGGTTCCCGTTGCTGGTGTTTGACTGGGATGGCACGCTGATGGATTCACCGCGGACTATCGTGCGGAGTATCCAGAGCGCCTGTCGTGACCTCGGCCTGCCAGTGCCCGATGATGCACGCGCGAGCCATGTCATCGGCCTTGGCTTGCACGATGCACTGCAGTACGCGGTGCCCGGCATGCCAGTCAGCATCTACGACAAGATGGTGGAGCGCTATCGTTTTCACTATCTCGCGCAGGATGCAGTCATTCCGCTGTATCCGGGCACCGAGACCATGCTGGCGCGGCTGAAGGAGGCCGGCCACACGCTTGCCGTGGCAACCGGCAAGAGCACCGCCGGTCTTGAGCGGGTGCTTGAGACCACCGGGCTTGGCGCTTTTTTTACCGCCTATCGTTGTGCCGACCGGACTGCGTCCAAGCCCGCCCCGGACATGCTGCACGAGTTGATGGACGAACTCGGTACCGGCGCAGAGGCAACGTTGATGATTGGCGACACCTCGCATGACTTGCGCATGGCGCAACATGCCGGTGTCGCGGCAATCGGCATAACCCATGGCGCGCACCCGGCTGAGGAATTGCGCGCGCTGTCGCCGCTCGCCTGTGTTGACAGTACGGCCCAGCTCGACCGATGGCTGCTGCTGAACGCGTAATTTGCGATGGTGCGGCGCTGCTCGAGGCGGGCGACGGCATCCGCTTCGACATCGACTGGCAGGGCCGGTCCGTCAATGCTTTCGCGATTCGTTACGGCGGGGTTGTCCATGCCTATCTGAATCGCTGCGCGCATGTCGCAGTCGAACTCGATTGGCAGCCGGGCAGGTTTTTCGATGTCGATGGCATGCATTTGATATGCTCGACGCACGGCGCGACCTACGCGCCCGACTCCGGATTGTGCGTAAACGGCCCTTGCAAGGGGGCGGCACTAATCCCGGTGCCGGTAGAGGAAGTAAACGGAAAGGTAGTGCATAAAAGCCATGACTGAAAAAGACCAGAGCTGGGAACGCGCAACACTTGAAAAACTCGCCTTTGCGGCATTGAGGGAGCAAAGGCGCGCGCGCTACTGGGGCATATTCTTCAAGCTGCTGACTTTTGCCTATGTCACTTTCATCCTGGTCGTGGCGTTTGACTGGCGCAGCGAAGACGGCATCACCGGTGCGGGCAAACATACCGCGCTGGTCACGCTCGAAGGGGTCATTGAGTCCAAGGGCGACGCCAGCGCGGACCGCATCACCGGTGCGTTGCAAAGTGCGTTCGAGGACAAGAACACCCAGGGCGTGATCATGCGTATCAACTCGCCCGGGGGCAGCCCGGTGCAGTCCGGCATCATCAATGACGAGATCCGGCGCCTGCGGGCGCTGTTTCCGAACATTCCCTTGTATGTGGTGATTGAGGACATCTGTGCCTCCGGCGGCTATTACGTCGCTGCCGCCGCGGACAAGATTTACGTCAACAAGGCGAGCCTGGTGGGGTCGATCGGCGTTTTGATGAACGGGTTCGGCTTCACCGGGACGATGGAAAAGCTGGGTGTCGAGCGCCGGCTGATCACCGCCGGTGAGAACAAGGGCTTTCTCGACCCGTTCTCCCCGGTCGAGGAAAAGCAGAAGGAATTCGCGCAAGTCATGATCAATGATATTCACCAGCAATTCATCGCGGTGGTGAAGCAGGGCCGCGGCAAACGCCTGAAGGACGATCCAAACACGTTCAGCGGCCTGATCTGGACCGGTCAGCGCAGCATCGAAATGGGATTGGCGGATGATTTCGGAACGGTTGACTCGGTGGCCCGCGATGTCATCAAGGCCAAGGACATCGTTGATTACACTCAAAAGGCCAATATCGCCGAGCGCTTTGCCAAGCGCTTTGGTGCCGGTGTCGCGCAGGGCTTGACGGGATTTTCAATGAGCGAACGTTTCAGCTTGCGCTGAGCACTTGCCGGCAGCGGCGGCTGCGACTTGTTAAAAAGGCGGGCGATGCCCCGCCTTTTTTATTACAGCACTAGGCGGCGAGCATCAGGAATACGGTCGGCCTGCGTCCGATTTCTGGACGCCGCTTTTTCCAATCTGCAATCGGACGCGTGACGATGCTCTCGCTTTGCAGGGTCACGTCGCTCGCGACGCAGAGTCGGGTGGCCGGCGAGCAGTGTGCAAGCACGGCGCCCAGCAGGCGGTCATTCCGGTATGGCGTTTCGATGAAAATCTGGGTTTGCAGACCGGAACGTGAGCGCGTTTCGAGTTCCCGCAGGTGTTTCGCCAGAGCCGCCTCGTCTTTTGGAAGGTAACCGTGAAAGGCGAACCGCTGCCCGTCGAGGCCCGAGGCCATCAACGCGAGAAGAATGGCCGACGGTCCGACCAGCGGCACGACACGTATGCCATGACGATGCGCCAGGCCCACCAGCGTGGCGCCCGGATCGGCGACTGCGGGCACGCCCGCTTCGGACAGTAACCCGCCGTCGCGGCCGTCCAGAATGGGTTGCAGCAAGCCGGCGAGGGCGGCCCCGGGGGTGTTGACGTCGAGCTCGCGGATGTCGATGGCCTGCAAGGCATGCTGGCTTGCCATAATTTTGAGAAAGGCCCGTGCCGATTTGGCGTTTTCCGCGACAAAGTAGTCCAGCCGACGGATTATCACGGCGACGCCGGCGGGAATGGCCAGTTCGGCCGGCATGTCGCCGAGCAGATTTGGTACCAGATAGAGTGTTCCGCTCGACATGGCGCGTCAGATTACCGCGACGCCGCGGGTTTCGAGCATTTCGGTAAGTGCGATCAAGGGCAGGCCAATCAGGGCGGTGGGATCGTCACTTTCGAGTTTGGCCATCAACGCGATACCCAGCCCCTCTGCCTTGGCGCTACCGGCGCAGTCATAGGGTTTTTCCCGCAACAGATAGTGCTCGATCTGGGCATCAGTGCTGTTGCGAAACACAACGGTGCTGGAAACAAGCCGTGTTTCGCACGCACCGCTGGCGGCGTCGAGCAGGCACAAGGCGGTGTGGAACTGAACCGCCTTGCCGCGAGCCGCCTGCAATTGGCGAACGGCGGCTTCATGCACCAGCGGCTTGTTCAGACGCAGCCTGCCGAGCGCGGCGACCTGGTCGGAGCCGATAATGAGGCTTTTGGGGTGGCGTATGGCGACGGCACGGGCCTTGAGTTCGGCCAGGCGCAACGCCGTGGCCTGCGGCGATTCAGTGTCGGTTTCCGTTTCGTCCACCTGGGGACTCGCGGTTTCGAAGGGCAAGCCCAAACGCTGCAAAAGCGCCTTGCGATATACCGACGTGGAGGCCAGCACTAGATGATACATGGCGGTAAAAAGTTCCAAAAAAAGAGTAGCTTGGGTGAAGCAACTCAAATATGACTTGAAAGTCATTTTTGACATGAAAAGCAAAAAATATTAACATACTGCCCCTATGCCGCCTCTCAAGTTCATCGACGGCCTGCAGTTTGCCCGGGACGGGTATGTGGTGGAGGGCTGTTTGGGCCTGGAAAGCCTGGACCGTGTGGCGGGGCAGGGTTGTACCTCGGCAACGCTGGATTATCGCTTGACCGGCGTCGTCGGTGACGAGGGTAGTTCCTTCCTTGCGGTTCGGGTGAAGGGAGTGGTGGATCTGGTTTGCCAGCGTTGCCTCGGTATATTGGCGTTTCCGCTTGATCTGGAAAGCAAAGTCGTACTGGCAAAGGACTGGAACGAGATAGTCACTGCCGAGGACGATGTGGAGCGGGTTCTGGCGACAAAAGACATGAGTGTTTCGGCGCTGGTCGAGGATGAGATAATCCTCGCTTTGCCGATGGTACCGCGGCATGTTCGCTGCGATGAAGCACTGAATGATGCAAAGGCGGCCCGAACGTCGCCCTTTGATGTCCTGGCCGGGCTCAAACGGCCGCCGGGACGGCAAAAATAGGAATTTACGCAGGATTATCGCGCCGGTCTGGCGCAACAATGAAGGAGCAGTACCATGGCTGTACAGCAGAATAAGAAATCACCCTCAAAGCGCGGCATGCATCGTGCCCATGACTTCCTGACCGCAGCGCCGCTTGCGGTGGAGCCGACTACGGGTGAGGTGCACATGCGCCACCACATCAGTCCGAGCGGCTACTACCGCGGTAAAAAAGTCGTCAAGACCAAGGGCGACTGATCTTTCCGGAGGGGTATTCCTGCCGGCTGCCGGGGGCGCTGCTGGGCGTCTGTTGCGACTGGATAGCGAGGCGCATTGCCGCGCGACGATAAAATGGATATCACAGTCGCCATTGATTGCATGGGAGGAGATCACGGCCCGCACGTCACTGTGCCTGCCGCGCTGACTTTTCTCGCCGCCAGCCCTGGGAGCAATATTGTCCTGGTCGGACTGCGTGATGCGATTGAAGCCGAACTGAAGGTCAAGGGGGCGGCGCCGGGGCCTCGGCTCAGAATCCACCACGCCAGTGAAGTCGTCACGATGGATGAGTCGCCGGCGCTTGCCTTGCGCAACAAAAAAGACTCCTCGATGCGGGTCGCCGTCGATCTGGTGAAGAGTGGCGAGGCGAATGCCTGCGTGAGTGCGGGCAATACCGGTGCGCTGATGGCGACGTCCCGCTTCGTCCTCAAAATGCTGCCCGGCATTGACCGCCCGGCCATCGCGGCGGTCCTGCCCACGGTGCGCGGCCGTACCTACGTTCTCGATCTGGGGGCCAATGTTGACTGCGGACCGGAGCACTTGATGCAGTTCGCGATCATGGGCAGCGCCCTCGTTGCCGCCGTCGAACACAAGGAACAACCCAGCGTCGGCCTGCTCAATATTGGTGAAGAGGCGATCAAGGGCAATGAGTTGGTCAAGCAGGCGGCGGATTTGCTGCGCGCCAGCGACCTCAATTTTGCCGGCAACGTCGAGGGCGACGATATATTCAAGGGCAAGACGGATATCGTTGTGTGCGACGGATTCGTCGGCAATGTCGCGCTGAAATCGGCCGAGGGTCTGGCGCAGATGCTGGACCTGATACTACGCGAGGAATTCAAGCGCAATCTCCTTACCCGCGCAGCGGCAATAGTGGCGATGCCGGTGTTACGCGCGTTCAAGCGTCGTGTCGATCATCGTCAATTCAACGGGGCCAGCCTGCTCGGTTTGCGCGGTATCGTGGTGAAAAGTCACGGCTCGGCCGACATTTATTCATTTGGTTGCGCTATCGAGCGTGCCGCGGATGAGGTACGCAACGGCGTGCTGCATCGCATCAGCAAGCGCATGGAAAGCGGAGTCACAGCATGATTTTTTCGCGAATCATCGGCACCGGCAGCTACCTGCCTTCAGCGCCGGTGAGCAATCAAGAACTGGCCAAGCGTGTCGATACATCCGACGAGTGGATCCGCACCCGGACCGGCATACGCCAGCGTCATCTCGCTGCGGCGGGAGAGACCTCCAGCGATCTTGGATTGCAGGCCTCGAAGCAGGCCATCGCGGCGGCAGGCATCGACGCGGCTGAAATTGATTTGATCATTGTCGCGACGTCGACCCCGGATTTCATTTTTCCGAGTACCGCCTGCCTTTTGCAGGCCAAGCTCGGGGTGAAAGGTTGTCCGGCCTTCGACGTGCAGGCGGTGTGCAGCGGCTTTGTGTACGCACTCTCGATTGCCGACAAGTTCATCCGCTCGGGGCAGCATCATTGTGTGCTGGTTGTCGGCGCCGAGGTTTTTTCACGCATCCTCGACTGGAATGATCGCGGCACCTGCGTGCTGTTCGGCGACGGCGCCGGCGCAATAATACTGCGCGCCGACGACAAGCCAGGCATTCTTGGCAGCGTGCTGCATGCCGACGGTGCCCACTCGGGAATCCTGTCCGTGCCGGGCCAGGTCTGTGGCGGCGTTGTGACCGGCCACCCGTTTTTGCAAATGGACGGTCCGGCCGTGTTCAAATTCGCGGTGCGCGTTCTCGATGAAGTGGCCCGCGAGACCCTGGCACTGTGCAATGTCGGGATTGCCGATGTCGACTGGCTTATCCCGCATCAGGCCAATGTGCGCATTCTGGACGCCACGGCAAAACGCCTCGGCTTCGATCCGGCGAAAGTGGTTGTGACCGTGGACATCCACGGCAACACGTCGGCTGCATCGGTGCCACTTGCACTCGATACCGCGGTGCGTGATGGCCGCATCAAGGCCGGACACAAGGTGATGCTGCAAGGGGTAGGCGGCGGGTTCACCTGGGGCGCCGCCCTGGTTGAGATGTGACTCAGACTATTTTTTGGATCCGGATCAGCGTATGAAGCTCGCAATGGTTTTTCCCGGCCAGGGCTCCCAGTCTGTCGGCATGATGAGCGGCTACGGCGACCTGCCGGCGGTACGGCGGGTGCTGGGCGAGGCCTCGGATATTCTCGGCTTGGACATGACCAAACTTATGGCCGAAGGACCGGCAGAGGCACTCAACAGCACAGTCAACACCCAACCGGTCATGGTCGCCGCCGGATACGCCACCTATTGCGCATGGCGCGAACTGGGCGGCATCGAGCCCAAAGTCGTGGCCGGGCACAGTCTTGGCGAATACACCGCGCTGGTGGTCGCGGGGGCGATTTCGTTTGCCGATTGCCTGCCGCTGGTGCGCTTTCGCGCGGAGGCGATGCAGCAGGCGGTTCCGACCGGAGTCGGGGGCATGGCGGCCATCCTGGGACTCGACGATGAGGCGATACGGGCGGCCTGTTCCGGAGCGGAACAGGGAGAGGTTGTTGAAGCCGTCAATTTCAATGCCCCGGGGCAAACAGTAATTGCCGGGCACGCCGGGGCCGTACAGCGCGCCATCGACGCGGCGAAGGCGCGCGGGGCGAAACGTGCCATCGCGCTGCCGGTGAGTGCGCCCTTTCACTCCGCCCTGATGGGGCCGGCGGCGGCGATGCTGCGAAGTTATCTGGATGGGGTGAATGTCCTGCCGCCCAAAATCGCCGTGTTGCACAATTTCGATGTGCAGCAACACCCCGATGCAGCCGGTATTCGAGATGCCCTGGTTGGCCAGGCCGATCATGCCGTGCGCTGGGTGGAGATCATCCGCGTCATGGCGGCGCGTGGCGTAACACAGGTTGCCGAGTGCGGCCCCGGCAAGGTGCTGGCGGGACTGACGAAGCGAATTGACGCGAGTCTGCCCGGTTTTGCGCTTGCCGACCGTGGCGGCATTGATGCAGCGCTGGCGGCGATAGCGGGGGAAAAGTAATGTTGAATGGACAAGTTGCGCTGGTTACCGGTGCCTCCCGCGGCATCGGCAAGGCTATTGCTACGGCCCTTGCCGATGCCCATGCGACGGTTGTCGGCACCGCGACCAGCCAGGCTGGCGCCGACGATATCAGCAGCTATCTGGGTGCCGCAGGCAATGCCGGTCGCGGCATCGTGCTCGACGTGACCGACGCCGCGCGTGTTGATGCCGTCATGCAGGAAATTGAGCAGGCCTATGGCAGCGTTGCAATACTGGTGAACAACGCCGGTATTACCCAGGATAATCTCGCGATGCGAATGAAGGAATCGGAGTGGGATACGGTCATTGATACCGATCTCAAGTCGGTATTTACGCTGTCCAAGGCGGTGTTGCGCGGAATGATGAAGGCGCGTGCCGGGCGCATCATCAATATCACCTCCGTCGTAGGTTCGAGCGGCAATGCCGGCCAGATCAACTACGCCGCGGCAAAGGCCGGAATCGGCGGCATGACGCGCTCCCTGGCGCGCGAAATAGGCAGTCGTAATATCACGGTCAATTGCATCGCCCCGGGCTTCATTGACACCGATATGACACGCAACCTGACCGAGCAGCAGAAACAGGCGTTGCTGGCGCAGATTCCGCTCGGCCGACTCGGGCTTCCCGCGGATGTCGCTTCGGCGGTGGTATTCCTCGCCTCGCCGGGCGGGGCCTATGTCACCGGCAGCACCCTGCATGTCAACGGCGGAATGTACATGGGCTGACGCCGCATCCTGAATGATCTGTTGAATCTGATAAAATTCAAACTTATAGGTTCGCACCGAACCGGAAACAGGGAAGGGACTTGAAACATGGAAAATATCGAACAGCGCGTTAAAAAAATCGTCGCCGAGCAGCTTGGCGTAAACGAGGCCGACATCAAGAACGAATCATCGTTTGTTGACGACCTGGGCGCCGATTCGCTCGACACGGTCGAACTCGTAATGGCGCTCGAAGAGGAGTTCGAAACCGAGATCCCCGACGAAGATGCCGAGAAGATCACCACTGTTCAACAGGCCATTGACTACGTCAATGCGCACGACAAGAAGGCCTGAGCTGCCCGGAGCGAATCTGTTGCGCAGCAGGCAAGTCCGCGCGCGGTTTTCTCTGTGCCGAGGGCGCGTCCATAACCTCACCCGGGAGTCGCGTTGACCCGTCGCCGCGTCGTCGTGACCGGGCTTGGAATCATCAGCCCGGTCGGTAATTCCATCAATGAAGCCTGGAGCAATGTCCTGGCGGGCAATTCGGGCATAACCCGCATCACCCGGTTTGACCCGTCACTCTTTGCCTCGCAGATTGCCGGAGAGGTCAAGGGCTTTGATCCGGCGGCGTACATTTCCGCCAAGGAAGTGCGCCGTTTCGACACGTTTATTCATTTCGGCCTTGCCGCCTCTGTGGAGGCCCTGAAAGATTCGGGAATCGATCTGGACAAGATCGACCGCAACCAGGTCGGCGCCTGCGTTGGCTCGGGAATCGGCGGTCTGCCCCTGATCGAGGAAACGCACGAAGATTACCGCAACGGAGGGCCGCGCAAAATTTCGCCGTTCTTTGTGCCGGGCAGCATCATCAATATGATTTCGGGTCAGTTGTCGATCATGTACGGACTCAAGGGGCCAAATCTTGCTGTAGTGACCGCATGCACGACCGCCAATCACAGTATTGGCGAGGCCGGCCGCCTGATCGAGTACGGCGATGCCGACGTGATGGTTGCCGGTGGCGCCGAGTCGGCGCTCTCCCCACTCGGGATAGGCGGATTCTGCGCGGCGCGCGCCCTCTCCACCCGCAATGACGACCCCGCCGCCGCCAGTCGTCCGTGGGACAGGGGTCGCGACGGTTTTGTACTGGGTGAGGGCGCCGGCGTACTGGTGCTCGAAGAGTACGAGCACGCCAAGCGGCGCGGGGCGCGGATTTACTGTGAACTCTCCGGCTATGGCATGAGCGCCGATGCCAATCACATCACCGCGCCATGCGAGGACGGCGAGGGCGCGGCGCGGTGCATGACCAATGCCCTGCGTAACGCCAGGCTGAATATAGAACAGGTGCAATACCTCAATGCCCACGGCACATCGACGCCTCTTGGAGACCTTGCGGAGACCATCGCCGTAAAGCGCTGCTTCGGCGAGCACGCCAAGCAACTTGCGGTGAATTCCACCAAATCCATGACCGGGCACCTGCTGGGTGCGGCCGGAGGAATAGAAGCGGTATTTTCCATCCTGGCCATGCGCGACCAGGTCTCGCCGCCGACCATCAACCTGGTCGAGCCGAGCGAAGGCTGCGACCTCGATTACGTGGCCAATGTTGCGCGGCCAATGCGCATCGATGCCGCCCTGTCGAACTCGTTTGGTTTCGGCGGCACCAACGGCACACTGGTATTCACCAAAATTTGAATGACCCGGTCGCGATCTCGTTGCGCCCGTCGCGCAATATGGTCGTATTTCTGATCCTGGGTCATGTCCTGACGATTGTTACTGCGTTCATCGGACTGCCTCCAGCGGCGGCAACAATCGTTTCCGCTGCCCTTGCTTTGTCGCTGGTAGCACAGCTCAGGACCGCACTGCTCAAACAGCCCGATGCGGTGATCGCCTTGGAAATTATCGCTGACGGGAGCCTGCGTTATCGCAGTCGCGACGGCGCCTGGCACCCCGCGACACTGAACCGTCCGGCCTATGCCCGTCCGTGGCTGATCATTGTGCGCATTGCCACCCTGCCGCGAGGCGCGCGCAGGGTCGTCTTGCTGGCCGACTCCGCGGAGGCCGAACAGTTACGGCGGCTGCGCGTCTGGTTGCTGTGGGGACGAACGGCGCCTGTCCACGCTGATGACGGGCCGGGATGATCATACCCATGCTGCCAAGTGAACTATTCGGTCCGGCCGGGGTCTGTAGGACGTGGTGTGCTGCTGGCAGTGGATTGAGGTCGGTTATACTGGCGGTCGTCTGCGGTAAGTATCTGAAAAATAAAAAATAGCCGCGAATCAGGGATGGCCAGATGAGTGACCGGGAGCTAGATCAGCAGCTTGTCGAGCGCGCGCAGCGCGGCGACAAGCGGGCATTTGAGTTGCTGGTGTCTAAGTACCAGCGAAAGTTGGGCCGGTTGCTGTCGCGATTCATTCGTGATCCGGCCGAGGTTGAGGATGTAAGCCAGGAGGCGTTCATCAAGGCTTACCGGGCGTTGCCATCGTTTCGTGGAGACAGTGCTTTTTACACCTGGCTTTACCGCATCGGCATCAACACTGCGAAGAACTACCTCGTCGCCATGGGACGGCGGGCGCCGACGAGCACGGAGTTTGATGCGGACGAAGCGGAGGGTTTTGAGGACGCCGACCAGCTTCGCGATATCAACACGCCGGAAAGCCTGATGATGACGCGGCAGATCGGCGACACGGTCACCGAGAGTGTCGCGCAGTTGCCCGAGGACCTGCGCACCGCGATCACCTTGCGTGAGATAGAAGGCATGAGTTACGAGGATATCGCCGTCATCATGAACTGCCCGATAGGCACAGTACGGTCGCGGATTTTCAGGGCACGCGAGGCGATTTCCGAAAAGCTGCGGCCGTTGCTCGATGCGAACAAGGACAAGCGCTGGTAGTTTTTTGAAGAGGAGTTGAGATGAATGATGAGATTTCCGCGTTCGTTGATGGCGAACTGGATACCGATGCGGCAGCACGCTTCATGCAGCGATTGAAGACTGACGACGATCTCTTCCGTGCCTGGCGTGAATATCATCTCATCGGCGATGCGCTGCGCGGTGACGCGCGGCCCGGAATCGCTGCATCCTTCAGCCAAAGGTTGGCGGCAGAACCCACGGTTCTCGCTCCCAGGCATGTCGAGGCCGCAAACCACCCGCGCTGGATGACGGTGCTATCGGCTGCGGCCGGCGTTGCCGTCGTCGCGGTGGCGGCCTGGGTCGCCTTGCCTCAGATGGGAACTGAAGTGCCTGCGCCAATGGCCGGTAACGAGACGGGGGCAAGCGAGACTCCGCGAACCGTGGCGGAGACGGCCATCCCGGTTGCCGTCGGCGTCGAGGATTATCTGCTCGCTCACCAGCGCTTTTCCCCCGCGAGCAGCATGCAGGGCGTTGCACCGTATGTTCGTACGGTATCCGCCGCGCGCAAGGGCGACGCAAGATGAGGTTTCTGATTTTTACGCTGCTTTTACTGCAGGCACCGTTTGTCGCGGCGCAAGCGTCCAGTCCGGATGCAATGCAGTGGCTGCAGAAAATTTACTCTGCCACCAAGAAAATGAGCTACAGCGGCACCATCGTTTACCAGCAAGGGACGCACTCAGAGACATCGCGCATCGCGCGTCTGGTGGATGCCAGCGGCACCCATGAGCGGCTCGAGACACAGGATGGCACACCAACCGAGGTCATCCGGAACAACGATGAGGTCACCTGTTACCTGCCTGACACCATGACGATGAAAATAGACCGTCAGTCAGGGCAGAAACCCACATTCCTTGATATCCCGGCCGACCAGTTCAGGGAATTAACCGAGCACTACAACGTGAATTTGGGCGGATCCGGCCGCATCGCCGGTTACGACTGCCAGACCATCGTGCTCGAACCCAAGGACAAGATGCGTTATGGCTACAAACTGTGGGCAGATCGCAATACCGGCATGCTGCTGAAAGTCAGAACCTTCAATTCCGCTAACGAACTGGTCGAGCAGTTCACCTTTTTGCAACTAAAAATAGGTAACGTCGACCGCGAATTGCTCAAATCGCGGTTTTCTGGCAAAGGCAGGGATTGGCGGGTTGAGGATTCCGGCGCGGTTGAAGCAGATCTGACCTTGTCAGGCTGGAGCATCAAGGGGCATCCCCCGGGCTTCCGGAAAATAACCGAAATGAAACGCAAGCTTGGCGGGACGGCCGGCGTGGGGCACATGGTATTGTCCGACGGTCTTGCTGCGGTATCGGTGTTTATCGCGCCTCATCCGGTGAAGGCCGGCGCCGTGCAACCGGGGCTGTCGCGCCAGGGTGCGACCAATGTCTATATCAGACAGATTGGCGACCATCTCATCACCGTAGTTGGCGAGGCGCCGGCGGAAAGTGTCAAGGCCATTGCCAATGCCGTCGAATATCGCAAACCAGGCTCGCAGTGACGGTGTTTGACACCGGGCCTCGCGGCTTGAGTTTGGTGCTCTCGGCCCCGCCCATTTTTCCAAACGCCACTTAACCCTTAACCCTTAACCCTTAAC
>CAYLPI010000060.1:0-20837 GCA_964385505.1 uncultured Bordetella sp. | reverse complement strand
GGTATTTTCATGGTGGCGCGCATGTCGCCGCTGTTCGAATTGTCCGAAACCGCCCTGTCCTTTGTCATGATCATAGGCGCGATCACCGCCTTCTTCATGGCGCTGATCGCACTGGTCGTCTATGACATCAAGCGCGTCGTCGCCTACTCGACGCTGTCGCAACTCGGTTACATGACGGTGGCGCTCGGCGCCTCGGCCTACTCGGCGGCGATTTTCCACCTGATGACCCACGCGTTTTTCAAGGCGGTGCTGTTCCTTGGCGCCGGCTCGGTCATCATTGCGATGCACCACGAGCAGGACATGCGCAAGATGGGCGGCCTGCGCAAATACCTGCCCATCACCTACCTCACGGTGCTTATTGGCGCGCTCGCCAACGCCGGCTTCCCGCCCTTTGCCGGCTTTTTCTCCAAGGACACCATCATCGGGGCCGTCCACGCCTCGCACACGCCGGGGGCGGGCATCGCCTATGTCGCGGTGCTGCTGGGCGTGTTCGTCGGCGCCGTCTATTCCTTCAGGCTGGTGTTTTTTGCCTTTCACGGCAAGGAACGTTTTGACATCTCGGGGCACGGCCATGCCGCGCAGCACGATGATCACGCCTCCCATGATGCCCATGGCGCTCACGGCCATGGCGGCGTGCCGCACGAGTCGCCGTGGATGGTATGGCTGCCGCTGGTGCTGCTTGCCATTCCGTCGGTCGGCGCCGGCTGGTTCATCGGCAGCGTGCTTTATGGCGGCTACTTTGACGGCGCCATTTATTTCTCGGACGCGCACCCGGTGATGAAGGAACTCGCCGGCGAATTCCACGGCGTCTGGGCGATGATGCTGCACGGGGTGACCGCGTTGCCGTTCTGGTTTGCCCTGGCCGGACTCGCGGTCGCCTGGTATCTGTACATACTGCGCCCGGAAATGCCTGCGGTGCTGCGCAGGAAAGCCGGTGTCCTGGTTTTCATCCTCGAGCAGAAATACGGCTTCGACCGCTTCAATGACTGGTTCTTCGCCGGCGGCGCGCGTGTCGTCGGCAGTGGTTTGTGGAAATTCGGCGACGTCACCGTCATCGACGGAATCATGGTCAACGGCACCGCCCGCCTGGTCGGCTGGGTGTCGGGTGTGGTGCGCCTGTTCCAGTCCGGCTACATCTACCACTACGCCTTCGCCATGATCATCGGGGTATTCGTGCTGCTAACGCTCTGGTTCGCCAGGGGATGACCATGACGCCCTGGCTCTCCCTGTCGATCTGGATTCCCATCTTCACCGCGCTGGCGGTGCTCGCCACCGGCGATGACCGTAATGCGCGCGTCGCCCGTGTGGTCGCGCTGACCGGTGCGCTGATCGGTCTCGGCGTCAGCATCCCGCTTTGGGCGGGTTTCAACACGCAATTGGGGACGATGCAGTTTGTCGAGATGAAACCCTGGATCGAACGCTACAACATCAACTACCACCTCGGGGTGGACGGCATTTCGATGCTATTCGTGCTGCTCAACAGTTTTATCACGGTGCTGGTGGTGATCGCAGGCTGGGAAGTGATACAGAAGAAGGTGGCGCAGTACATGGCGGCCTTCCTGTTCATGTCCGGCCTGATGAACGGGGTGTTTTCAGCGCTCGATGGCATGCTCTTCTACGTATTTTTCGAAGCGACGTTGATCCCGATGTACCTGGTCATCGGCATCTGGGGCGGGCAGAACCGCGTCTATGCCGCACTGAAGTTCTTCCTCTACACGCTGCTCGGCTCGCTGCTGATGCTGGTGGCCTTCCTCTACCTGTTCAACAAGTCCGGCGGCAGTTTCGCGATACTCGACTGGCACAGGCTGCCGCTGACGATGCCGGAACAGATCCTGCTGTTTGTTGCATTTTTCCTGGCGTTTTCGGTGAAGATGCCGATGTGGCCGGTGCACACCTGGCTGCCCGACGCCCACGTTGAAGCGCCCACCGGTGGGTCGGCGGTGCTGGCGGCAATCATGCTCAAGCTCGGCGCCTACGGTTTTATCCGCTTTTCGCTGCCCATCCTGCCCGACGCCAGCCACTACCTGTCCGGATTCATGATCACCCTGTCGCTGGTGGCGGTGGTCTATATCGGCCTGGTGGCGCTGGTGCAGACCGACATGAAAAAGCTGGTCGCTTATTCATCCATCTCGCACATGGGTTTTGTGACGCTGGGCTTTTTCATTTTCAACGCCTATGGTATCGAGGGCGCGCTGGTGCAGATGATTTCGCACGGCTTCGTCTCGGCCGCCATGTTCCTGTGCATCGGCGTCCTCTATGACCGCATGCACTCGCGCAAGATCGCCGATTACGGCGGGGTGGTCAACACCATGCCCCGATTCGCCGCGCTGATGATGCTGTTCGCCATGGCCAACTGCGGCCTGCCGGCAACCTCGGGCTTTGTCGGCGAGTTCATGGTCATCATGGGCGCCATCAAGTTCAACTTCTGGATCGGCGTGCTCGCGGCCACCACGATGATATTCGGCGCCGCCTATACGTTGTGGATGTACAAGCGCGTGATATTCGGCGAGATCGCCAACCCGCATGTCGCCGGGCTCAAGGACATCAACGGCCGCGAGTTGCTGGTTCTGGGCGTGCTCGCGGTCGCGGTGCTCGTCATGGGCATCTACCCACTCCCGTTCACCGAGGTCATGCACGCATCGGTCAACGACCTACTAAAGCACGTCGCGGTGAGCAAGCTTTGATGATCCCTTTCACGCCCCCCGACTTCGCGCCGGCCATCGCCGAGATTTTCCTGCTGGCGATGACCCTCGCCATCCTGATATTCGACCTGTTCGTGCCGCAGCGCTGGCGCATCGTCACTTACGCTCTGGCGCAGTTCACGCTGCTCGGTTGCGCCGTGCTGACCACCGCGCTGGTGCAGGCCACGGGCGGCGAGCTGATCTACACCTTCAACGGCATGTATGTGTCCGACGTGATGGGCGGCATGCTCAAGCTCGGCACCTACATCGCTGTCTCGGTGTGCCTGGTCTACACGCGCCGCTACCTTGACGTACGCGGGCTGCTGAGCGGCGAGTTCTTCACGCTGCTGCTGTTTGCCATGCTGGGCATGATGGTGATGATTTCAGCCAGTCACTTCCTTACCCTTTACCTCGGGCTCGAACTGCTGTCGCTGTGTCTGTATGCCATGGTCGCGCTCAACCGCGATTCGGCCGCCTCGACCGAGGCGGCGATGAAGTACTTCGTGCTGGGCGCGCTTGCCTCCGGCCTGCTGCTCTACGGCATGTCGATGATTTACGGCGCGACCGGGACGCTGGAGATCGCCAAGATATCCCGGGTGCTGGAACTGGGACAGGCTGACAAGACGGTGCTGGTGTTCGGGTTGGTGTTTCTTGTCTCAGGCCTTGCTTTCAAGCTCGGGGTTGTGCCCTTCCATATGTGGATTCCCGACGTCTATCACGGCGCACCGACGGCAATGACGCTGGTCATCGCCACCGCACCAAAACTCGCCGCCTTTGCCATGGCGATACGCCTGCTGGTCAACGGCCTGCTGCCGCTGGCCATCGACTGGCAGCAGATGCTGGTG
This sequence comes from uncultured Bordetella sp., assembly GCA_964385505.1. GTDB lineage: Bacteria > Pseudomonadota > Gammaproteobacteria > Burkholderiales > SG8-39 > CAITSH01. Next base: position 17,311 of record CAYLPI010000060.1, on the reverse strand, counting down.
ATCATGGCGGTGCTGTCCATGGCCATAGGCAACCTGGCGGCCATTGCGCAGACCAACATCAAGCGCATGCTGGCCTACTCGACCATTTCGCACATGGGTTTCATGCTGCTCGGCCTGCTCTCGGGCGTGGTCGGCGGCAACTGGCTCAACGCCGCCGACGCCTACAGCGCGTCGATGTTCTATGTCGTCATCTACGTGCTGATGAGTCTTGGTGCATTCGGGATGGTGCTGCTGCTGTCGCGCGCCGGATTTGAGGCCGAGAACATCGATGATTTCCGCGGCCTCAACCAGCGCAGCCCCTGGTACGCCTTCATCATGCTGCTGCTGATGTTTTCGATGGCCGGCGTGCCGCCAACGGCGGGCTTTTACGCCAAGCTGTCTGTGGTCCAGTCCACCATCGCGGCCGGCCAGGTCTGGCTCGCCGTGGTCGCCGTGTTGTTCTCGCTGATCGGAGCGTACTACTACCTGCGCATCGTCAAACTCATGTATTTTGACGAACCTAGGGAAACCGCGCCCATCGTCGCCGACTGGGACATGCGCGTATTGTTGTCGGCCAACGGCCTCGCCGTTCTGGTGATCGGTCTTGCGCCGCAGTCGCTGATGGCCTTGTCCTTCCTCGCTATCAAGGCGCTCTGAGTCGCGTTGTTGCCGGACCCGCGCCCATGTCCGAGCCAAAAGACCTGACCGAACATCAGGTCGCGAGCGAAAGCGTGTTTGACGGTGCCTTGCTCAAGGTCAGGCGCGACACTGTGCGTCTGCCTGACGGCAGCCGCGGCGGACGTGAGTACATAGAACATCCGGGTGCCGTAGCCATCATTCCACTGCTCGATTCGGGCGAGATTGTGTTTGAGCGACAGTACCGCTATCCCCTGCGCGCGACGATGATCGAGATTCCCGCTGGAAAAATCGATCCGGGCGAGGCGCCGCTGGCGACGGCAAAGCGCGAGTTACTGGAAGAAACCGGCTACACCGCCAGCCAGTGGCAACACCTGTTGACGTTTCACCCGGTGATTGCCTACTCCACTGAACGCATCGAGATTTTCCTTGCACGCGGCCTGCTGCACGAAGGTGCGAATCTGGATGCCGGGGAATTTCTTGAGGTGTTCAGCGCGCCGCTGGCGACGGCACTCGAATGGGTGCGCACCGGGCGCATCACCGACTCCAAGACCATCATTGCGCTGATGTGGATGGACAGGGGCTGGGCGGCGGGCTGAGTCCGCCCGGGCACTTCGCCCCGAAGCCGCAGAGCCCCTCGCCTCAGCCCCCGGACTCCGCCCCCTGGCTTCAGTCCCTGGCTTCAGTCCCTGGACTCAGCCGCAGACGCCGACCCAACCGCAGGCGGTGCAAAAGTCGCAGCCGTCCTTCTTGATTACCGCATGATTGCCGCATTCGCCGCACAGGCCTCCCTTCATCGCCTGGGGGGTGCCCGACTTGGGCGCCTGTAAAATGCCCATTTGCTGCACCGGTGAACCGTCTTCTTGCAGGATGCCCAGCATGGTGTAGCGGTGCAGGATCAGCGCCGCCACATACGACACCGTCGAAGGCCAGTTTTTCTTGCGACGCTGGCCGGGAACAAAGGCCATGAAGTCGCCCAGAGGTTCGGGGAAGTCGAGCAGCTTACGCAGCTTCATGCCTATCCAGGCCGGGTCGATGACGCGCATGTCCAGAGACAGGATCTTGCACAGCCCGTCGAGAGCGCGCGGATATTCTCCCGAAAGCCACATCGAATAGGGGCGGGTGACGCCGTCGGGCAGCGTGATTTCCTTGAGGCCCAGCACAAAGTCGTCACCGGTGCCGGCATTGAGCACATCGACGGTCCACGACATGGTGCCGTCGGTGCCGGTCTTGGGTTCTTTCAGGCTGAACAGCGTGTCCAGCACCGGGCCATGCTTGCCTTGGTCGAGTGCGCCGAGCTGCTCGACGCGATAACGCACGACCTGCGCCAGTGCCGCCACCACGCTTGGCACGCGCTTTTTCTCGCCATGCGGGGGAAAGGGCATGTCGAAGGCGTCGTCACCGGCCGTCTTGGCCAGGGTGTCGAGCTTGACTCTGAGCCAGGCCGGGTCGTTGGCGCGCATGTCCATGGACAGCGTCTTGGCGAGCGCGCCTATGCCGCGCGGCTGCTCGCTGCCGTTCACCCAGACTTCGAAGGGGTGGGCCTTGCCTTCGTTCTCGACATGGCCGACGAACAGCGCAAAGGCACCGTGACCGTGCTCGATCATGTAGGTCCAGGACGGATTGCCGGCGGCAAGCCCCGGGCGGCCGGGCCAGCGCAGCGAGGACAGCACGGGCTCGGGTACGCTCTTGATCTCGATGCGGCGGTTGACGTCGTTGAGCACGAAATCCTGCGGTCCGGTCTTGTCCGGCCCGACCGACAGCACGGAGCCGAGCACGCTGTTGGGGCGGTAAGTCGCCAGCCCCTTGAGGCCGGCTTTCCAGGCGGAAAAGTACAAGTCCTGGAAATCACCGTAAGGGTAGTTCTCCGGCACGTTGACGGTCTTGGAAATACTGGAATCGACGTAAGGCGCTACCGCCGCAACCATATCCTTGTGCGCCGCGGCCGAGAGTTCCAGGGCGGTGACAAAGTAATCGGGCAGGCCGGCGGCCGGCGGCTCGTCGGCGGTGTGCCCCGGATTGGCGTGGCGGTACAGGCGCCAGGCCCGGTCCTCTACCGGGAAGTCCTTCATGGTGCCGTCGGGCATGCGCTTTTTGCGCGAATACACCCACGAAAAGGGCGGTTCTATGCCGTTGGAGGCGTTGTCGGCGAAGGCGAGGCTGATGGTGCCGGTCGGCGCAATCGACAACAGGTGGCTGTTGCGCAGGCCTTGCTTGCGGATCAGTGCCTTGATGTCCTGCGGCAGGCGCGAGGCGAAGCTCGCACCCGACAGGTACATGTCGGCATTGAACAGCGGGAAGGCGCCGCGCTCGTGCGCGAGCTCGCTTGACGCACGGTAGGCGGCATCGCGCATGTGCTCGGAAATTTTCGCCGCCATCGCCCGCGCCCCGGTGCTGTCGTAGCGCAGGCAAAGCATGATCAATGCGTCACCGAGCCCGGTGAAGCCGAGGCCGACGCGGCGTTTGCTCATGGCTTCGCGATGTTGCTGCGGCAGAGGCCAGGCCGTCACCTCGAGCACGTTGTCGAGCATGCGTATCGACACCGCGACGGTTTTTTCGAAGGCGTCGAAATCGAAGCGCGCTTTTTCTTCGAACGGGGCGTGGACGAAGCGCGTCAGGTCGATGGAGCCGAGGCAGCAGCAGCCGTAGGGCGGCAGCGGCTGCTCGGCGCAGGGGTTGGTGGCGTCTATGCTCTCGCAGTAATACAGGTTGTTCTCGCTGTTGATGCGGTCAAGGAACAGGATGCCCGGCTCGGCGTGGTCGTAGGTCGAGCGCATGACCTGCTCCCACAGATCGCGCGCGCGCAGCTTGCGATAGACCCATTGCCCGTCTTCGCGCTGGTAGCCGCCGGCGGCGAGCAAATCCTCGTGCGGCCTCGCCTTGTGCGCCAGCTCGAACTCACCGTCGGTTTCGACCGCACGCATGAAGGCGTCGGTGACGCCGACCGAGATGTTGAAGTTGGCGAGATCGCCATGGTCCTTGGCGCGGACAAAGTCCTCGATGTCGGGATGGTCGCAGCGCAGCACCCCCATTTGCGCGCCGCGGCGCGCGCCGGCCGACTCCACGGTCTCGCAGGAGCGGTCGAACACGCGCATGTAGGATACCGGGCCGCTCGCACGCGAGCGCGTGCCCCTTACCTCGGCGCCACGCGGGCGTATTGCCGAGAAGTCATAGCCGACGCCACCGCCGCGCCGCATGGTTTCGGCCGCCTCCTGCAGCGCGATGTATATGCCGGGCCGGCCGTCCACGGTTTCGGAAATCGAATCGCCGACCGGCTCGACAAAGCAGTTGATCAGCGTCGCCTGCAACTGCACGCCGGCGGCCGAGTTGATACGCCCGGCGGGGATGAAGCCCGCCTCCATGGCGTCGAGAAAGCGCGCTTCCCATTGGGCGCGCTTGTCCTCGGTTTCAATCGCGGCGAGGGCGGCGGCAACGCGGCGGCGCACCTCGTCTATGGACTGTTCGTGGCCCTTGGCGTACTTCTCGAGCAGTACGTCGCGGCAGATTTCCTGCGCCGCCATCGGGGCTTGCAATTGCAGATGGGTGCTCATGTGTGGCTTTTTTCCTTGTTTTGTGTGTTGTCCCGGGGCGCCTTCGATGCCGGGCAGGCCACTCGTCAGGCTACGCCTTCAGCGCAAAAAATCAAACGCCGCTTTGGTCGGGATGCCTGATTCTGCCGTTTTTCTGTGCCGCTCTTCGAAACCGTGGCGGGCGCACCGTTTCAGGGCCTGGCATAGCTTATGCGGTAAATCGCGCCGGCATGGTCGTCGGAAACGAGCATTGAGCCGTCCGGCAGGGTCTCAACGTCCACCGGTCGCCCCGACACGCTGTCGCCCTGCAGCCAGCCCTCGGCGAATATCTGCTGATCGATGACTTTGCCGCCCGCCACGCTGAGGCGCTTGATGCGGTAGCCGATTTTCTGCGAGCGGTTCCAGGATCCGTGCTCGGCAATGAAAATGCTGTTGCGGTATTCAGGCGGAAACTGGCTGCCGGTATAAAAACGCATGCCCAATGACGCGACATGCGGACCGAGCTTCGCCACCGGGGGCGTGAACGCGCTGCAGGCCCGCTTCGCGCCGAACTCGGGGTCGGGTGTGTCGCCCTGGTGGCAATAAGGAAAGCCGAAATGCAGACCGGCTTTGGGCGCGTGATTGAGCTCGTCCGAGGGTAGGTCGTCACCCATCATGTCGCGGCCGTTGTCGGTAAACCACAGCGACTTGTCCTCCGGGTTCCAGTCGAAGCCGACCGAATTGCGCACGCCGCGCGCCACCACCTCGTAGCCCGAACCGTCCAGCCGGATACGTGCGATCAGGGCATGGCGGTCGCCGGCCTCACAGACATTGCAGGGCGCCCCCACCGGCACGTAGAGCCAGCCGTCGGGCCCGATGCGGATGAATTTCCAGCCGTGGTGGGATTCGCGCGGAAAGCGATCGGTTACCACCACCGGCGCGGGCGGGTTGTCGAGGCGCTCCTCGATATTGTCAAAGCGCAGGATGCGGCTGATCTCGGCGACATACAACGCGCCATTGTGAAAGGCCACCCCGTTGGGGGCCTGCAGGCCGGAGGCGATGGTGATGACACGCGTCGCCTTGCGCCCGTCGTGGCGGACGGCGTAGACGCGACCGTCGCTGCGCGTGCCGACGAACAGCGTGCCCTTCGTCCCCCATGTCATGGAGCGGGCGTTGGCGACCTTGTCGGCGAATACCTCAATGCTGAAGCCGGGTGGCAGCTTGATGCGTTCGAGCGCACGCGGCTGCGCGGCGGCGACGGTGGCGCATGCCGCCAACAGCGCAAGCAGCAGGCCACGGAGCAAGGCCATTAGCTGGAAAGCCACGCCAGGCGGGCGTTTCCGGCTTGTCATCTGGATGGGGGTGTGGGTGAATTTCATGTTGTCTCCGGGGCTGCCTCGGGGTGTCGGGTGAAAAAATCCATCAGCCCGTCGAGCACTTCATCGGGTTTTTCCGCCATCAGTGCATGGCCGCTGCCGGCGATTTCGAGTGTCTGCACCTGCCTGAGCGCCTTCAGCAGGTCGCGCGCCGAGCGCGGCGGCGTCATCAGGTCGCGCTTGCCCATGATGCACAGCGTCGGGCAGGTGAGCTTTGCCGCACTCTCCAAGCCGGTGACGTAGTCGTTGCAGGCGCGGAAATCGGCGTTGAGCACGCCCGGTTTCTGACGCTGCATCAGGCGCAGGTTTTCGCCGATGACCCAGAAGCCGGGGCCCGGATTGCTCGGATAGTGGGCGTAGGACGAGTGCGACCAGATGTTGATCATGTCGTGGGCGGCCGGCTCGTCATGTCTGGTCGCATCAAGCAACTCGGGTGACACGCGCATCGGCAGCGTCGCGCCAAGCAGCGCGAGGCGGGCGATTTTTTGCGGATGGCGAGCCGCACATTCGATGGCAATGAGCGCACCCATGCTGTGTCCGACCAGCGTGACCCGCGCGGCGCCCGCGGCATCGATTGCCGCGGCGATCCAGTCGGCAAGGTCGCCGATGCGCTCGAGCGGCGCACCGCCGCTGCGGCCGTGACCGGGCAGGTCGATGGCCAGCACGCCGTAGCCGTGATGGGCGAGGTAACGCGATTGCAACACCCAGACGCTGTGGTCGTGCTCACCGCCATGGATGAACACCACTGTCGGCAAGGCGCTGTCAAAGGTCTTGCCGCCGGTGTACGCGTACGCCGTGCTGTCGTTGAGCCTGAATTCCATGGTTCTAGCCCGGGCTCTTCTGTGCGGCGCGCAGGCCCGCTGACAAGTCATCGATTAGGTCGTCGGCGTCTTCAAGGCCGACGGACAGGCGCATGGTACCCGCGGCAATGCCGGCTGCGGCGAGTGCCGCCTCGTCCATGCGAAAGTGCGTGGTGCTGGCCGGGTGGATGACCAGCGATTTGGCGTCACCGACGTTGGCAAGGTGCGAAAAAATGCGCAGCGCCTCGACAAAGCGCCGGCCGGCGGCGCGGTCGCCCTTGAGATTGAAACTGAACACGGAACCGCAACCCCTGGGAAGCAGCTTTTTCGCCAGTGCGTAATCCGGATGTTCGGGCAGTTCCGGATAGGACACCGACGCAACGGCCGGGTGTGCGACGAGGAATGCGACCACCTTGCGCGTGTTCTCGACATGGCGTTGCATGCGCAGCGGCAGTGTCTCGACGCCCTGCAGGATCTGGAAGGCGGTGACCGGGCTCATGCAGGCGCCGAAGTCACGCAGGCCCTCGCGCCGAGCGCGCAGGGAAAACGCCGCTACCGTCGATTCCTCGGCGAAGTTCATGCCGTGAAAGCCTTCGTAGGCCTCGGTGAGTTCGGGAAATTTTCCCGACGCCGCCCAGTCGAAAATGCCGCCGTCAACGAGCACGCCGCCGATCGCCACGCCGTGGCCGCCGAGGAACTTGGTGGCTGAATGAAACAACAGGTCGGCGCCGTGATCAAAGGGCTTGAGCAGATAGGGCGTAGTGAAGGTCGCATCGACCATCAATGGCAGCTTGTGTTCGTGCGCAATGGCCGCCACCTCGGGAATGTTCAGCACATCAAGGCCGGGATTACCCAGCGTCTCGGCAAACAACACTCTGGTATTGGGCCTGATTGCATCGCGCCAGGCCTTAAGGTCGCGAGGCTGTACGAATGTCGTTTCTATGCCAAAGCGCGTCAGCGTGTAATGCAGCAGGTTGTGCGAGCCGCCATACAGCGCGCTCGATGCGACGATGTGCGAACCGGCGCCGGCAATCGTCGCGAGCCCCAGGTGCAGGGCCGCCTGGCCGCTGGCGGTGGCGATGGCGGCGACGCCGCCCCTCGAGCGCGGCGATGCGCTCTTCGAGCACCGCGTTGGTCGGGTTGGAAATGCGCGAATAGACATGGCCCGCGCGCTCCATGTTAAACAGCGCCGCCGCGTGGTCCGAATCCTTGAAAACAAAGGATGTGGTGAGGTAGATCGGCGTTGCGCGGGCGCCGGTGTGCGGGTCCGGCGCCTGGCCCGCATGCAGGCTGAGGGTGTCAAAACCGGGGTATTTGGGCTTGGCCATCGGAACTCCTTGTCGATGGCCTGATTTTACCGCGCGGCGCGCGTCGCGCCCGGAGCGCAGTCCGGGCCCGCCGACAGCTCAGAGACTCAGGGGATTCAGGGAACTCAGCCTTGCAGTTTGAGCGGCACGTACAGCTTGGCCTCGCCGCGCTGGACCAGGATGGCGATCTGGTCTTTGGCCTTGGCGGCGATGTTCTGCAACTGCGCGACACTGCTGATGGTTTCGGTTCCGGCGGCGAGGATCACGTCGCCGCTCTGGATGCCGGCACGTGCAGCGGCGCCGCTCGCCTGTTCGACAACGAGTCCACCGCTGAGCTGGAACTGGCGCTGCTCATCGGCGCTGAGCGGGCGCACGGCAAGACCGAGGCGACCGGGATTGGCCGCCGGCTCGGCGGCGCCGGCGACCTTGTCGGACGGAATTTCGCCCAGGCTGACCTTGATCTCGCGCGTTGCACCACCGCGCCATATCTTCAGCGCCGCCGACTGGCCCGGCTTCAGGTCGCCGATGACCCGCGGCAGGTCGGACGATTGCTCGATGCTGGTGCCGTTGACCGCCAGAATGACGTCACCGGCTGCGAGGCCGGCCTTTTCCGCCGGACTGGCTTTTTCCACGGCGCTCACCAGTGCGCCCTGCGGCTTGGCGAGACCGAAGGACTCGGCGAGTTCCTTGCTGACGCCCTGCACCGCAACGCCGAGGCGGCCGCGGCTGACCCTGCCATGCTGCTGCAACTGATCCTTGACCTTCATTGCCACGTCAATCGGGATGGCGAAAGACAGGCCCATGTAGCCGCCGGTCTGGCTGTAAATCTGCGAATTGATGCCGATGACCTCGCCGTTCATGTTGAACAGCGGGCCGCCCGAATTGCCCGGATTGATTGCGACATCGGTCTGGATGAAGGGCACGTAATTTTCATCCGGCAGGCTGCGCGACTTGGCGCTGATGATGCCGGCCGTCACGGTGTTTTCTAGACCGAAAGGCGAGCCGATGGCCGCCACCCATTCGCCGGTACGGGCCTTGGCCGAATCGCCGATTTGCACCACGGGCAGGTTGCCGGCGTCTATTTTTACCAGCGCAACATCGGTGCGCTTGTCCACACCGACCACCCTCGCCTTGAATTCGCGCTTGTCGGTCAGCTTCACCGTCACTTCGGTGGCCTCTGAGACGACATGCGCGTTGGTAAGAATATAGCCGTCGGTGCTGACGATAAAGCCCGAGCCCTGACCCTGGGCCGGTTGCGCGCGCTCCTGCGGTGCCTGTGGCAACGGGATGCCGAAGCGGCGGAAAAATTCGAACGCCGGGTCGTTGGAGTCGGCCGCCGTCCTGCGCTTGAGCGACAGCACGCTGATGTTGACCACGGCGGGACCTTCGCGATCGACCAGGGCGCTGAAATCAGGCAGCCCGCGCGAGGACACCAGCGGCGGTACGGCGGAGGTCGGCGCCGTGCTGACGGCGAACGGCGCCGCCTGGCTCGGTGAAATTCCCGAATGTCCGCTGTAGGCGCCGATGCCAAGGCCCAGGGCGAGCGCGGCAGCGACGGATGTGGCAAGTTTGGTATTCATGTGCGTCCTTCCAGTTGATTGTTGGTTGGAACACACATGGGGGCGCAGGTTCCGGACCTGAAGCCGCTGAAACAAACTGTTACGTTTGGCGCCGCAGGGGCCGCCGCCGGACGGACTATGCGGTGGCGTTGCGGCGCTGCTGGGCGAGGCTTTCCTCGCGTGCCACCTGCTCCGCGCGTGCCTTCTTGATGATATCAGCCACTTCGGTGGAGCCCATTTTAAGCGCAAGTTCCAGCGCGGTGTCACCGTCCTTGCTCATGATGGTGACGTCGGCGCCGTTGCGGATCAGCAATTCGACCATTTGCGCGTTGCCCCGAGCCGAGGCATACATCAGCGGCGTATAACCGTTGTCGGCCAGCAGGTTGGGATCGAAATTCATCGACAGGATTTTTTGCGCATAGACCAGGTTGCCCTTTTCGATGGCGTAGAACAGCGTCTTGATGCCCTCGGCGCTTTTCTCCTTCGGTTTTTCCTCGAGTCCGGTGGGCAGCATCCCGACGACATAATTGATCAGCGACATGCCGACCATTGCGGCGAGGGCGAGGATCAGCGGAACGGTGGAGATGCCGAGTTTGTCGGCGATCTGCGTCGGCATGTTGGCGCCGGCAGCGAGCGCGATGAACATCAGGAAAAAGGTGAATTTGAGGTAAAAGAACAGCGAGATGAGCACCACAACGGCCAGCACCGCGATCAGGTGGTCGGGATTGACACCCCAGCCGTCGAGCATGTCGCGCGGGAGATTGGCAAGCAGGGCGGTGAGGCCGATCAGGCCCACCAGCGCCCATTCACGGGCTTTCGGATTAATCTTCATTCACGCTCCCATGCGACTTTTGTTGTGCCCGCAGGTTGTGCCCGCAGGACCGCCACGGTCAATGGCAGGCTGATATGATAATTCATTCGCGCAAAAACCTGTTTACCGCGATTTCCCGACAGAATAAGCCATGAGCAAAGCGTTTACAAAGGAAAACGACAACGTCGAGGACGAGGACCCCGAACCGGTGGCCCCGGTGCCGGCTGGCACCAAAAACTACATCACGCCGGCCGGACATTTGCGTATGAAGAGCGAACTCAAGCAACTGGTCGAGGCCGAGCGGCCGGAGGTGGTGCGTACCGTGTCCTGGGCCGCCTCCAACGGCGACCGCTCCGAGAACGGCGACTACCTCTACGGCAAAAAGCGCCTGCGCGAAATCGACCGGCGCATTCGCTACCTGATCAAGCGCCTGGAAATCGCCGAGGTCGTCGATCCGCGCGACCTTGACCACGAGCGGGCGTTTTTCGGCGCGACGGTGACCTATGCCGACGCCAAAGGCGAACAGCGCACCGTCTCCATTGTCGGCATCGACGAGGTCGATCCGGCGCGCGGGCGGGTATCCTGGATATCGCCGGTGGCCCGCGCGCTGCTCAAGGCGCGCGAGGGCGATGCGGTGCAGTTGCGCACGCCCTACGGTGTCGAAGAACTCGACGTGCTGGAAATACGCTACGAAGGCCTCACCTAGGTCCAGACCCGGGGGCTGACCCGGGGGCTGACGCGGGGTTAGGGCCTGACCCGGGGCCAGGGTCTGCCCCGGGGCGAAGCCCGCCTGCGGGCCGTTATAATCTGCGGCTTGCCCGCTCGCGCCGGGCGCCGTTGTCGCAAGCGCAGCGAACAATCGAGTCCGCGCAACATCGCAACATCGAAACATCGAAACGTCGAAACATAAGTCCCGGCCCCATCATGCTCAGCTACCGCCACTCTTTTCACGCCGGCAATCACGCCGACGTGCTCAAGCACGCAGTGTTCGTGCAGTTGCTGCGCCATATCCTGAAAAAAGACAAGCCCTTCTGGTGCATTGACACCCACGCCGGTGCCGCGCTGCATGCCCTTGACGAGGGTTATGCCACCAAGAACGCCGAGTACGAAAGCGGCATTTCAAGGCTATGGGGACGCAAGGTGCTGCCGCCGCTGCTCGATGATTACCTGGCGCAGGTGCGCGCCGTCAACCGCGGGCCGGAACTGCGCAGCTATCCGGGCTCGCCGCAGATCGCGCTGCAACTGCTGCGTAAAAAAGACAGCCTGCGCCTGTTCGAGCTGCACAGCACCGAGAGCGAGCAACTGGAGAAATATTTTCGCGGCAGCGACGCCCGTGTCGAAGTGCTGGCCGGGGACGGTTTTACCGGCCTGTTGTCGGTGCTGCCGCCACCACCACGGCGCGCCGTGATCCTGATCGACCCTTCTTACGAAGACAAGAACGACTACGCCAGCGTGATATATGCGCTGGAGGAGGGGCTGCGGCGCTTTGCCACCGGCGTTTACATGGTCTGGTATCCGCAGGTGCAAAGGCGTGAGTCGGTGCAACTGGCGCAGGACCTGCGCCGCCTGCGTCAGTCCGACTGGCTGCATGTCACGCTGACGGTGAAAGACCCTGCGGCGGACGGCCTGGGTCTGCACGGCAGCGGCGTCTATATCGTCAACCCGCCCTGGACGCTGCCGGCGCTGCTGAAGGAGTCCATGCCCTGGCTGGTCGAAGGCCTGGGGCAGGACGATGGCGCCTTGTTCAGTCTTGATTACGAGATTGCCTGAGCGCGCTAAGCGTTGGCCGCATGTCACGATCAAGGCCAGATGCGTAACACCGGTACCGGGGATGGAAAGGGTAATGTCACCCACAGGTAACGAGGCGTTCGCGCTGATCAGGCTGGCCCGTTCTCTCGCCCTTGCAGTACTGCTGCTTTGCACCGCAGCCGGGCTGGTCAGAGCGTGTCGAAGTGGCCGGCCATGCGCGCGCGCATGGCCGCGTCGGGCAGTGTTCCGATGCCGGCGCGCATATTGTCCGCAAGATGGCGCGGGTCACGTGTACCGGGAATGACGCAGGTCACGGCCGGATGGGCGAGGATGTACTTCAGGAAAAACTGCGCCCAGCTCGTACAGTCGATTTCAGCGGCAAAAGCCGGCAGGGGCTTGCCCTTTACCGTGCGGAACAAATCGCCTTCTTCGAACGGCCGGTTGATGATCACCGCCACCTGGTTGTCCATCGCGGTGGCGAGCAGTGCTTTTTCGGCGTTGCGCGTGACGATGGAGAAATTGAACTGCACAAAATCGGGCCGCTCCTCGCGGATGAGTTCCGCCAGCTGGCGGTGCGAGTCGGTCGTATAGTGGGTGAAGCCGATGTAGCGCACGCGTCCCTCTGCCTTCCAGGCGCGCAGCGTCTTCAAATGGGTCGCCAGGTCGACAAGGTTGTGCACCTGCATCAGGTGCATTTCCGGTTTGCGGCCGGTGGTCCCGCCTTGCATGCGCTTGATCGAAGTGTTCATCTGCCGGATGCCCTCTTCGCGGCCGCTGGTCCAGACCTTGGTGGCAAAGAACAGTGCAGATTGCAGCCCCAGCGTGGACGCTGCGGCACCGACCACCGACTCTGAACTGCCGTACATCGGTGAACTGTCCACCAGCCGCCCGCCGGCGGCGGCGAACAGGCGCAGGGTTTCGCGCGCTGCGGCGAGTGCTGCGGTATCGGTTGCGACATCGAAGGTTTGCCAGGTGCCGAGTCCAAGCGCAGGCAGGGCCTCCCCGGTCGAGGGGACGAGCCGCTGCAACTGGCGCGGCGTGGCGTCCGCGGCCTCAGGCATGGGTACGGCTGCGGCAAGGGAGAGGCCGGCCAGCATTTTCAGCGTGTTGCGGCGCGGCGCAGCGGCGGGGGTGTCGGGGTCGCGGTAGTGCATTGTCAAACCTGTTCATTTGCCGGCGATTATTGCAGAAGGAAGGCTAGAATAGCGCGCATGAACGAACAAAAACACAGCGAAAAAAACGTGCTCGGCGACGCCCTGACGGCGTGCAGCTATGCGCCGCTCACCGGCTATTTTCGCGACGGCTGCTGTGCCACCAGCGGTGAGAAGGGCGTTGCCCACCTGGTTTGCATCAAGGCCACCGACGTCTTTCTGGCGTTTTCGATGGAACGTGGCAACGACCTCACGACAGCCCGTCCGGAAATGCGTTTTCGCGGCCTCAAGGCCGGCGACCGCTGGTGTCTGCACGTGTTGCGCTGGGTCGAGGCGTGGGAGGCGGGTGCGGCGCCGCAGGTGGTGCTCGAGGCCACGCACGAAGACGTGCTGAAAATCGTGCCGCTCGCCGCGCTCAGGCGGCATGCGTTCGACCTGCACTGAGTTCGCGCCCCTTTTTTTCCGTACTCCCGGTGCTGGCTGAAGGTCTGCGCCGAAGTTTTTTTTGCTGTTTTTTCTCTGCTGATTTTTCTCTGGAGCGACGGATGTCAAAAAAAATCATGGCCATGCTGCATCCGGGCGAGATGGGCGCCGCGGTCGGCGCCTGCCTGGTGACGGCCGGCCATCGCGTACTGTGGGCCTCGTCCGGCCGCAGCGCGGCGACGCGCGAGCGGGCCGGGGCCGCCGGCCTCGAGGACGTGGTGACGCTTGCTCGCGCCCTCGACGAGGCTGAGTTTGTGTTCTCGGTATGCCCGCCGCATGGCGCGCTCGATCTTGCGGCCGAGGTGGCCGCGCTCGGTTTTGACGGGCTCTACATCGATGCCAATGCCATCTCGCCCGACACCGTGCGCGAGGTCGGTGCCCGCGTCGAGTCGGCGCACGCGCGTTTTGTCGACGGCGGCATCATCGGCCCGGCGCCGCTGACGGCCGGCACCACCTGGTTTTACCTGTCCGGGCCCAAGGCGAGGGACGTTGCGGCGCTGTTCGAGGGCACATTTGTCAGCGCAGTCGCGCTCGATGGCCCGGTTGGCGCCGCCTCGGCGATCAAGATCTGCAACGCCGCCTGGAACAAGGGTTCCATCGCGCTGATCACTGCGGTACGCGCACTGGCGCAGCATGAGGGCGTGGACGACGCGCTGATGACGCACTGGAGAACCGCGCTGCCTGACGTTGCCAGGCGTTCCGAGGTGATCACCACCCAGGCGCGCAAAGCCTGGCGCTGGATAGGCGAAATGGACGAGATCGCCGCCAGCTTCGAGGCGGCCGGCCTGCCCGGCGGCTTTCACCAGGGCGCGGCCGATATCTACGGCCGTCTCGAGACGTTCAAGGACGCCGCCACGCCGCCTGCCATGGCGGCAGTCCTCGACGCCTTGGCCGAAGCGAAGCCGGACTAGCGTTTATCGGGTTTTAAAAAGGGCGCACCACAGAGATCACAGAGAACACAGAGATCACAGAGAACACAGAGAGCATAGAGAACACGGAGAAAACGCAATGGCCGCGAAAACCCGGATTTTCTCCGTGTTCTCTGTGCACTCTGAGGTTAAGGTGTTTAAGCGTTTTCTGAGCCCAGGAACTATTTCGCCGGGCGCGTCTCGATGCCGGCGATGCGCGCCAGTTCGCGGTGAACGCGCGCCACGCGCTCGATCTCGCCCTTGGCCGGGAAGCGCTCGTAAAAGCCCTCGGATTTGAACGCCTTGAGCTGCTGGCTCCAGGGCGAGAGGCGTTCCTCCCAACGTTTGACGCGGCCCTCGGCGGGCTCGGCATCGGCGTGCGCGAGGTCGGCGCAGACGCGCAGCATGGCCTTCAGGGTCACCGGCTTGGTCGCCATGGAATTGGCGTTGCCCCAGGCCTCGCCCCAGACGCGCTCGGCTGATTTAAGGAAGTCGCGCACGATGCCGTAGTAATTGGGCACCTGGGTGCGGCTGCCACCGTGCAGTTGGATTTTGCGCCAGTCACGGTTGACCCAGCGGTGCAGTTCGTTGAACAGTTCGGCCTGCAAAATCCATTTTTCCTGGGCGCTGCGGCCGCCGAGGCGGTTGATGCGGTAGCGCAACGGGCTGTCGGCCTCGCTGTACAGGCTGGCCACCAGACGCGAAGCAAACTTGCGGTGCGGTTCGGTGAAGGACACGCGCTCGTACAAGTCGATGAGGTGGCTTTTGTTGATGCGCGTCGGCGTCGAGTTGATGGTGACGAACATCTCGGTGGCGAAGTCCTCGCTGCGGCCGTCGAAAATCATGCACGGCACATTGATCGTCGCCGCCTCATCGGGGTGCTCGTCCATGTAAAAGCGCAACGCCGCTAGGCGGTGCTGGCCGTCGATGATGAGAAACTTTTTGTCCGGTTCGGCGAGGTGGCCGACACCCTCTAAGCCCGCGGTGCGAAAGCCGAGCTTTTCCGAGGTGAACAGCAACACCGTGCCGGGAATGGGCGGCTGGCTGACTGCGGTTTCGTAAAAATTTTTCAGCGCCTTGACCTTGGCACGCGAGACGGTGCGCTGGAAGGCGGAGTCGGTGCGTTCGATCTTGGCGATGAACTGTGCAATTTCGTCCCCGGCGGCAATGCGTGCGGGGGCTATTTCCTCGCCCTCGCCGTAAAAGCGGCTGATAAAGCGCACCTTGTCAAGCAAGTCGGTCGCGCGGTAACTGCCGAAGTAGAAAATCCCGTCTTTTTGCCGAATCTGCGTAGCGAGCACTTTTTTCTCCCCCCTCGTGACGAGCTACCCGCCAGCAGGCTGTACGGGCAGGACTTTGCCTCTGGACTCAGGAATCAGTTGAAATATAACTGACTTCTACCGTGGCAGGCTAATGCAGGACGCGGGTTTTTACCAGGGGAATGGCTGGAAACGCCCGCCTGGCGAGGGTTTTCAGGTGGCTCCCAGGCCGGTAAAAAGCCTTGCGGCGGCCCGATTTCAGCCTGCGGGGGTGGTGCGCGCAAAGTCCACCAGTGCGTCCTGCCAGAGCCGGCCGATGGCCTCCGGCGTGTACTGGCCGGCGATGAGCGCCTGCCCGGAGCGAATTCGCACCAGCACCTCGTCGCGATTGTCCACGGCCCATTCCAGACCTGCCATGAGCCTGTCACCTATCCATGCTGCTTCCCGAAACTGCCAGTAACTGGGCAGCCCGCTGGCGACGACGAAGCGGCCGGCCCAGATCGACTCGGCGATGCGATTGGTGCTGGCGGCCATGCGTGCGACCACATCGCTCGGGATGATCACCACGTCGCAGGCCTGCAGCTCGCGCGCAAGCACACCGGGCGACCAGGTTGCGATTCGCGCGGCCAATCCGCCGGCCGGGCTGTGCCAGCGGGCGACATCCGCTTCAATGTTGCGGTCGGGGCCGGTGACGATCGCAATCTCCAGCGGCAAGCTGCGTGCGAAGCGCGCCAGATCGGGCGCCAGCCGGCGCAGGTACTCGTAGTTGCGTTCCTGTCCGCCGAACCACAGCAGCCGCAGCGGTCGCGGCGGCGTGCTGCGGCCGGTAAGACGGGCAATCGCCCCGGGCACGGCAGGAGGATCGAATGCCGGCTCGCCGCGCGCCCCCTCGACCGGATCGCCGATCACCACCGCGCTGCGGCCGCTTTGCTCGGCGATGACATCGGCCAGGGCCTGGGTGTTGACGACAATGCGGTCACCGCGGACGATCATTTCGCGGTATTCGGCGGCGCGAAAGTCCTGGAAATGGTTTTCCGCGAGGTCAACTACCAGCGGCACCCCGGCGCCACGGAATGCATCGACGCAATCGAAATAACTGCGTGCATCGCGGCGCCCGTCGACATTGGGGTAAAGGCCGGAGACGACCGCCACATCGGGTCTCATCTCCAGCGCCCGCCGCAGTCCCTCGGTGGACGGTGGTGATACCAGCCATTGTTGTACGCCGGCGCCGGCCAGCCAGGCGGCCGGGATGCCGACGCGCAATCGCCGGCCCGCCGACCAGTGGGTGCGCAGCAGCGCCGGGTCGGGGTGCAATCCGGGCGCATCGGCGTGGGCGATCCAGACAACACGCAGCGCCGCAGCCATCGTCGCGGCCATCAGGCCGCGCCTACGCGGTGGCGGGGTGGGGCGCGGCGCATTGCGGGCAGTGCCGAGTCAGGCATTTTTTATTTCATGCATCCATATCCGGTGGCCGAGTATATAAGCACATCAGCGCGGTTTGAATGCCAACGGCCGGAGAACGAGCGCTCCGCGGTCCGCCAATGCCGCGTTCAGCGGGCGGTCTGCGGTCGACCGGCGCTGGTGCAGATTGTTGTTCGATATGCTGCGCCGCGACGAGATGCGCTTGTTCAACTCCGCCGGCAGTGTGGCGTAGTCGCCGGGGCCGAAGGTCTGGCATTCGCCGCGACGGGGAGGGTGCCGGGAATCAATAGTAAAATTCGCAGGCAGCATTAAAACAAGTCGGCAAGATGATGAACAACCTCATTCTGTGGGCCTGCATGTCG
>CAYLPI010000059.1:11713-21037 GCA_964385505.1 uncultured Bordetella sp. | reverse complement strand
CTCAGCTCTATCAAGTTATTCATCGTGGGACGCGCCGGGCGTTGTTGAAGCGATTTCCCTTATGGCGTCTTTTTCAGAGAGTATCCACAACTAATAATCGTCGTCGCATACATGCGCGGTCGTCGCAATCCAAAGCGGTGGCAGTCGCGAAGCTGAGGGCTAACCGCGCGTTCGTAGGGACGCGCACAAGGGCGCGCGCCCTTCGACGCGGACGTTAGCCCCCTACGCAACACGCACGAAGGTCGATTGACGTAGCGTACGGTTTCGCGTACGCTACGAGAAATTGGAGAACACTATGACTACCCTTACCGCAAGTGAAGCCCGGGCGAACCTGTACCGACTAATCGACCAGACTGCGGAGTCACATCAACCAATCCTGATCTCTGGCAAGCGCAGCAGTGCAGTCCTCTTATCAGCTGAAGATTGGCAGGCAATTCAAGAAACGCTTTACCTGTTGTCAGTTCCGGGCATGCGCGAATCCATCAAGAAGGGCATGGCTGAGCCGCTCGACAAGAGTGCAAAGGAACTTAACTGGTGAAGTGGGTCGTTGTCTACACGAAGCATACGCTCAAGGATGCCAAGAAGCTCGCTGCGGCCGGCTTGAAGGCCAAGGCGCAAGTGCTTCTTGATCTCCTGGCAAATGATCCATTTCAAAACCCGCCAGCCTTTGAAAAACTTGTAGGCGATCTTGCTGGTTCTTACTCAAGGCGAATCAATATTCAACATCGCCTCGTCTATGAAGTGTTCAAGAAGGAACGCAAAGTTCGCGTCCTTCGCATGTGGACGCACTACGAATGACCCGGAGGGCTAACCGCGCGTTCGAAGGGACGCGCATAAAGCCGCGCGCCCTTCAACGCGGACGTTAGGCGCCGTGAATGGCCCCAACGTTGCCATACCAACTTCTTGCTGACGCAGTTCTCATCCTACACTTTGGCATCGTCCTGTTCGTCGTCGCAGGCTTGGTGCTCGTTGTGGCAGGAAATGTGCGCGCTTGGCATTGGGTCAACAGCCCCTGGTTCCGCCTTGCGCACGTTGCAGCCATTGGGGTCGTCGTTGCCCAGGCCTGGCTGGGTCAGGTTTGCCCGCTCACAACATTGGAATCATGGCTGCGGGTACAGGCCGGCTCGCCTTCGTACAGCCAGGGCTTCATGGAACACTGGGTACAGCGCATCCTCTTCTACGATGCCCCTTTATGGGTCTTCACGCTGGTGTACACAGCATTTGGGTTGCTGGTGGTCGCCGCTTGGTGTTACTTTCCGCCCCGGTACAGCAGGCGTGGAAATGAATACGGCGCCTAACCACCCGCTGCAGGCGACGCGCCATCAGCGGCCTCCATGTTTTCAACCATCACGCTTGGCGCGCGCCTGAGCGGGAACGTTCGGCGTCAAAAGGAGCCTTGGTCGGCACGCCACCGTTTCTAACAGCCAAGCAGTCCAGCCCTGTCTCTATGGTCCCGCCCACCTAGCGCAAACCCTACTTTTGGCCTTTGGCGACAGATTGCGGTTAGCCTCCACTTGTCGTTACCTCCGGTTACCCTACTTTCGAGTATCCGTTGGGCGTCAAGTCCCAAGCCTCAATGGTCAAAATTCGCAATTACTTTGAGGAGCGCAAGATGAATCCAACATTCGATAGAACAACAATTCTCTCAGAGCAGCACGGTATTTTGCGTATTTCGCACCATCGTGACCGGTGATTTCGCCGAAGCGTGACCGCTGTTTCACGAAAGCGTGACCGCGATTTCGCGCTGAACGTGACCGAAGGGGAAGATGTTGCATGAATAGTTAAAGGTAGTCTCTACGCTTTTGAAAGCGGACGGGAATGCCACAAGAAAGACTATCCATGCGTAAGATCCGAGAAGTACTGCGCTGGGGCGTACGCCAGGGCCATGACGTGAGAAAGCGCTATCCGTCCTGCTGCAACTACGTCGAGGCGATGTGCAAACGCTCCGCCGTTGCCGGCGCGCTGGAGGCCGAGGGCATTGCCGTCTGGTCATAAGCACTGCGCGCGGCGCTGCGCCGGACCGCAATATAAAACTTGCAAATCACCCGCAAAACCGCGCCAGACGGGCATTTCCAGCCTGTTGCCCTCCGCCTTAGCGGTGCGCCGCCAGCCTTACCGGAATACGTTTCGCGCCAAAGGGCTTGGCGTAGGGACCGTAGCGGCCGGCCAGCGCGCCGCCGCATTCGCGGCAAGCGCCGCTCTCCGACACGCGGTAATTGAGGATGTTGTACCAGTCGCGCGCAATGACGGCATTGCCGCAATGCGGACAATGGGTGCTGCCGCCCTCGCTGTCGTGAACGTTGCCGGTGTACACGTAGTGCAGGCCGTGCGAGAGGGCGATGTTGCGCGCGCGTGTCAGCGTCGCAGGCGGCGTGGCCGCCACGTCGCGCATTTTCCAGTCGGGGTGAAAGGCGGTGAAGTGCAGCGGCACGTCCGGCCCCAGTGCCTTCGCCACCCACGCGCTCAACGCGGCAAGTTCAACGTCGCCGTCGTTTTTACCCGGAATCAGTAACGTGGTGATCTCGAACCAGACGCTGGTTTCGTGTTTCAGGTAGAGCAGCGTGTCGAGCACAGGCGCGAGGTGCGAGCCGGTTTCGCGCCAGTAAAAGTCTTCGGTAAAGGCCTTGAGATCGACATTGGCGGCGTCCATTTTTTCGTAAAACGCGCGCCGCGGCGCGGGTGAGATATAGCCGGCGGTGACCGCCACCGTCTGCACGCCGACGGCATGGCAGGCGTCGGCCACGTCCATGGCGTATTCGGCGAAAATCACCGGGTCGTTGTAGGTGAAGGCGACACTTTTTGCCCCCAGTTGCAACGCCGCGCGGGCAATGGTTTCGGGTGAGGCCTCGTCCATCAGCGTGTCCATTTCACGCGACTTCGAAATATCCCAGTTCTGGCAGAACTTGCACGCAAGGTTACAGCCGGCGGTGCCGAAGGAGAGCACCGAACTGCCCGGATAAAACTGGTTGAGCGGCTTTTTTTCTATCGGATCGACGCAAAAGCCCGAGGAGCGGCCGTAGGTGGTGAGCACCATCCTGTCACCCTCTCGCGCACGCACGAAGCAGGCGCCGCGCTGGCCCTCGTGCAGACGGCATTCGCGCGGGCACAGGTCGCACTGGATGCGCCCGTCATCGAGCCGGCTCCACCAGCGCGCGCTGTGGTCGGGCATCAGCAAGCGGCCATCAGCGCGCCACCATCATGACGAATAATCCGCCTCGCGCCACTTGGCGGCGCGGTAACGCCAGACCTTGCAGCGCGCGCTCGCCACTTGCGGCAGGCCGGCCTTGGCCTTGAGCTGGGCGATGAACTGCTCGCGGTCGGGAATGGACGCCCAGACCTGCGGCAAAAACGTCGCACGGCGGCCGTCGCAGTCGAGCACGATGCCGTCCTCGCCCGGAACGAGTTGCGCAATCAGGTCGGCATGGTCGGCGAACGCCACGCGCCGCGGCGCGGCGAGCAATGACACCTCGACATCGACGTGCGCGAGCTCGTCGGCGCCGAGTTTCCGGAACCGCGGATCGGCGAAGGCCGCGGCGCGCGCATTGGCCACCACGTCCTCGGCCAGTGCGCGATGCGCCTGCAACGAGCCGATGCAGCCGCGCAAGGCGCCGCCCCGTTTTTGTGTCAGCGTGACAAAACTCGCCTGGCGGGCGCGCAGCCAGCCGCCCTCGAAAGTGGTGTTGCCCGGCGCCACATCCAGCGCCGTGGCGATGCCGGCACGGGCAAGGTCGAGCAGGATGCGGCCCTGCCCGGTCGTGAACTGCGCTGGCTGCTCGTGAAATGCGAACGACGCATAACCGACCACGCGCGACCTGCCGCCGGCGGCGTCGCCGGAATTACGCGCATCGAGCAACACCGGCGTGATGCCGCGCGCGCGCGCCGCGAGCAGCATGCCGGCGATGGGGGTCGCTCCGCAGGCCTGCCGGTGGTTAACCGGCAGGTGCCCGAGAATGGCCGCGACGGTGTCGCCGTCAAGGCGTCGCGCCGCGTCGTAGTCGTGGTAGTGCGACAGGTCCGAGCTGATGAGGATCAGCGTCTCCTCGCCGCCCCACAGCAAGTCGAGCACCGCGGCGACCTCTTCGGCGCTCGCATCGCCCACCACCAGCGGCAACAGCGCGACCTCGCCCAGCGCACGCTGGATGAAGGGCAGTTGCACTTCGAGCGCGTGTTCCTCGCGGTGCACTTCGGCCGACTCCACCACCTGCGGCAAAACCTTCAAGGCCTCTACCGCCGCCGCGTCGATGGCGATGCGCCCGAGCGGCGTGTCGAAGGCCGCGACACCGGGCAGTGCAAGCCCGCGCACGGCGATGCGATGCGCCGGGCCGAGCAGCACCACGCGGCGCACCGTGCCGCGCGCTGCGGCGAGCAGCGCGTAGGCATGGGCGGCGGTGACGCCCGAATAAATATAGCCGGCGTGCGGCACGATCAGCGCCTTGGGCCAGGCCGGTGCGGGCAGGGCCGCCGGCGTGTGGTCCATGAGTTCGTCCACCTCGCGCGCCAGTTCGGCGGCGTCGGCGGGATAGAACGAGCCGGCGACCGAGGCCGGGCGTACGGAGGTCATCATGGTGCGTCCCGATTACCAGATTACTGCAGTGCTTCATTCTAGGACAAGTTCGCACCCGGACGAAATCGCCCCGGCCGGCTGATGCCGCTGCACTACAATGGAGCCCCGCCTGCTTCACCAACCTCCACAAGCCCATGTCATCGCGCACCCCGCCCAGTTCCGCGACCCGTTCCACGCCCGGGATGACGCCCTCGCTGATGGCGATGCTGACGCTGACCATGTTTGCGTGCTCGGGCACCATTCACTACCAGACGCCGATGCTGACCAGCATAGGCGCCGAATTCGGTGCCGACGCGGCGGCCACCGGCTGGGTTGCGACATTGTCTTTCAGCGGTTTTCTTGCCGGCACGATTTTCCTGGTCCCGCTCGGAGACCGCTTTGACAAGCGCAAGTTGTTCCTGGCGCAATTCGCGCTGTCGATCGTGGCGCTGCTGGCGATGGCGATCGCACCCAACCTGACGTCGTTGTCGGTGGCGGCCTTTGTCGTCGGCATCTGCTGTTCGTCGTCGAGCCAGAACATCATTCCGCTGGTCGCCGAGATGACCGCCGTCAGCGATCGCGGCCGCAGCATCGGCACACTGCTGACCGGGCTGTTCACCGGCATCCTGTTCGCCCGTGTCGCCGGCGGTCTGGTCGCCGCGTCGCTGGGCTGGCGCTGGATGTACGTCATCGCCGCGGCCATGCTGTTGTCCATGCTGCCGGTGTTGTACCGCCGTCTGCCCAGTTCACCGCCGAGCACAGGGCTCGGCTATTTCGCGCTGCTGCAATCGGTGCTGGCGCTGGTGCGCAAGCACACCGCGTTGCGACGCGTCGCCATCATTCAATCGCTGCTCGGCACCTGTTACGGCGCGTTCTGGGCGACCATCGCCACGATGCTGCTGCAGTATCACCAGTTCGGCCCGGCGCAGGCCGGCCTGATGGGCATCCCCGGCGCCGCCGGCGTGCTGATCGCGCGCCCCGCCGGCCGCTGGATGGACAGGCGCGGCGTGACCCCGGTGGTGACCACCGGCATTTACCTTGTCATAGCCGCCTGGGTCAGCCTGGCTTTCGGCGAAAAATGGGTGGCCGCGGTGGTGGCCGGTGCGATATTGCTCGATTGCGGACTGCGCGCCGCCATCGTCGCCAACCAGACATTGATCAACACCATTGCGCCGGATGCGCGCAGCCGCCTGAACACGATTTTTTCGGCCAGCATCTGGGGCGGCAATGCGCTCGGCGCGATGATCGCGAGCATTGCGCTGGCGCAGTCGGGCTGGCTGGCGGTGTGCGGCATCATCATTTGTGCGCCGATGATGGCACTACTGGTGCAATGGCGTAGCGCCCGCCGCGACGCCTGAAACACGGCTTTGAAGGCGGCGCACCGCGGCTAGTGCAGGTAGGGCTTTTTGAGAAAGTCGGCGCGATCGCCCGAGCGCACAGCCAGACGCAGCACATCGCCGGCGCGACCCACCGTCAGCGGCACCTGCACGCCGGCCGGACCGAGGCGCCAGACCTTGCGAAAAAAATCGGCCTGGCCCTTCACGCGTTCGCCCGCGACCTCGATGATGAGGTCACCCTGCTGCACGCGATCGCGTTCGGCCGGCCCCCCGGTGGCGAGGCCCGTCACCTGCAAGTGCCCGCCGGCCTCGGCGGCATACAGGCCGAGCCAGGCGCGCGGCGGGCGCTGCGGCCTGCCGTACTTGCGCATGTCATCGAGAATCGGCTCGAGCAGATCGATCGGCACCACCATGTTGCCCTGCACCGTGGTGTTGCCGGCAAGCTCCTGCACCAGTAGCGAACCGATACCGCACAGCAAGCCGTGTTCGTCGATGAGCGCGGTGCCGCCCCACTGCGGGTGCGCCGGCGCGGTGAATATCGCCTCGTCCAGCACGTATTCCCAGGCGCCGGCGAATTCGCGCTTGTCGCTGATTCGCGCGGCCAGCGCATGCGCCCTGCCGCCGTGTCCGGCGATGACCACCTCGTCGCCAGGCGCGCAAGTGGCCGACGAACCGAGATCGAGCGGCGTCGCGTCGATGCGGCCGAGCGGCTGCACCAGACCCAAACCGGTGGCCTGGTCGAAGGCAAGCGGGTGGCCGGCCACCACCTGGCCGCGCTGCGTGCTGACCCACACCGTGCTCGCCTCGGTGATGAGATAGCCGATGGTCAGCACCAGTCCGTCGGGACGGATCACCACGCCGTAACCGGCGCGCTCGGTGCCCAATACCTCGGCGGTAAAGGCGTCGGCGGGAACCTCGGCACGCAGCAATACCATGGCATCGAGCGCGGCATCGAGGTCATAGGCCAGTTCGTCGGCCCGTGGCTGCTTGTCCGGCGAAAAAGCCCAATCGCGGTTGGCGGCCATCAGTGCTTGTCCGCCATGAGCGGGGACGCGTGAAAAAAACATGAAAATAGTTGCATGGCAGTCGGTTCGGGTGGCGTAAAACGGGCCGATGACATCCGGACGCGCGGACTTCGCAGTACCGCCACGACGATGTGTGCAGCCTCGGACGTCGAGAATAGCGCAGATTGCGGTTGCGCTGCCATCGCGCCCTCAATTTTCCGCCGTCAGTGCCGTTATAAAGACAACAAGGCGGACACCCGCCTGACGATCTGCCCATCCAAGCCCGCCAGCCAGAGACACTACGAACTACGACCATGAGGCCCGTCAGCGCAGCACCCGGTGAAAGCATGCGCCTGCTGGGCAGCGGAGCGGCGTTTCGCCATGAACTGCTGGCGCTGCTCGAGAACGTTGATCTGCTCGAAGGGCTGTCCTGGCGCGAGACCGGGCAACTGGGCGCCTACCTCCAGGCCTACGAGGCCGAACCCGGCTGCGTCGTGTTTCACGAGGGCGAAGCAGGTACTTACCTCTGCCTGCTGGTACGCGGTACCGTCAAGACGTCCAAGCACGGCAATGATGGCGAGGCGCTGGTGGCCGTTGAGGGCAAGGGGCGCTCTATCGGCGAAATGGCCCTCATTGACGGCGAGCCGCGATCGGCCAGTTGCGCGGTCACCGAAACGGCGACGCTGCTGCTGCTGACGCGCGCCGCCTTCGAGCGTCTGTGCGAACAGCACCCGGCACTGGGCTGCAAACTGGTGCTGCGCATCGCGCGCTTGATGAGCCGGCGCCTGCGCATTACCAGCGGGCGGCTGATCGACTACCTTGATCACTGAGCGCGCCGGGGGCGCGGGGCGCAGACCCCGGTTCAGCGCCTTTCGCGCAACTTGAAGGCGACCAGCGCGCGCAGCTTGTCAGGCATCACCGGTTTCAACATCAGGTGGTAGCCGCGCTCGATGGCTTCTTCCATGCGTTGCGGTGTGCTGCTGCCGGTGACCATGATGGCCGGTATCGCCGGATCGAGCTCCTCGTGCAACCTGGCAATGACATCGGTGCCGATACGATTGCCGGCGAGGCGGAAGTCGGCGATGATGACATCGGGCATGCGCCCGGCCTCGTGCACGCGCGCCACCACATCCTCACCGTCGGCCGAAGCGATGACCGCGGCTCCCCAGCTCGATAGCAGAATCTGCATGCCCTCGACAATGGCACTCTCGTCGTCGATGACAACGATGAGCGCACCCGAGATGTCGTCGTCGCTGCGCGGCGGCGGCGCGTCCTGCGCCGCGGGCGGCAGCGGCGGCGCGCCGGCCGGCACGGTGAGACGAAAACGCGTGCCGCGACCCGGCTTTGAGGCGAGCGCGATGTCATGGCCGAGCAGTTCGCAAAGGCGCCTGACAATCGACAGCCCGAGACCGAGGCCGCGTTTGCTGCTGCGCTCGGGGTTGCCGATCTGGTAGAACTCTTCGAATACGCGCTGCCGCTCGTCCGAGGCGATGCCGATGCCGCTGTCCGAGACCTCGAACACCAGCATGTCGCCGCGCCTGCGGCAGGCCACCAGCACGCCGCCGCGTTCGGTGTAGCGCAGTGCGTTGCTGACCAGATTGCGCAGGATACGCTCGAGCAGCACCGGGTCGGTAAGCACATGCGCCGCGCTTTGCCGCACCGACAGGCGCAGGCCCTTCTCGTCCGCCTCGGGGGCGAAGTCGGCGCGCAGGCGGTCGAGCACGCGGCCGGCCGGCACACTGGTGATGACCGGCTGGATCACGCCCGAATCGATCTTGGAGATATCCAGTATTTCGTTGAACAATTCTTCCAGCGCATGGGCCGATGCATTGACGCTGGCGACAAGGTGCACCGCCTCAGGGTCGCGCACTTTCTCCGCCAGCGCGGTGGCAAACAGCCCGAGCGCGTGCAGCGGCTGGCGCAGGTCGTGGCTTGCCGCCGCGAAAAACTGTGTCTTGGATCGGCTTGCCACCGCCGCCGCCTCGCGCGCCGCGGCAAGATCGATGTTCTGCTGGCGCAACCGCGCCGCCAGCGCCTCGTTCTCAAAGCGGTTGCGCAGCGACTCGATCAGCAGCCAGTTGTGGTTGCGCCCAAACGAGATGAGGGCGAGCATGACGGTAAAGGCGACCACGCCGAGCAGGCCGTGCAGCAGGTCGTCCTCGCGAAAATTGCGCAGTACAAAAGGCAGCAATGCCGGCAGCACAAAGACATAGAAGGAACGCGTGTGTGAGGCGATCAGCGGTACCGCGCCGGCGGTGATGCCAAACACCAGCACCATCAGCACCGCCTGGTGCAGCGGTGAATCGGTGGCGAAAAACAGCCAGGCGCTGGCGCCCCACAGCACGCCGGAGATACCCGATCCGGCGGCCCAATACGCCGACCAGCGCGACACATCCCGATCCGGCATATCTGCAGAATGCGCTGCAGAATGCGCTGCAGA
>CAYLPI010000059.1:10222-11613 GCA_964385505.1 uncultured Bordetella sp. | reverse complement strand
ACTGCGCTGCGAACTGCGCTGCGGGCTGTGCGCGAAAACGCCTGAAGCGAAAGAACAGCACGCCGCGCCAGCCCTGGTTGGCGAGGATGGCGAGGCACCACAACAGGATGTCGCGGTGCGAGGACACCGGCCACATCGCGGCCGCGAGCACGGCGGTGCCGATCAGCGTGCCGGCGATGGACGTGGGCAGTTGCTGGTACAGCAGCGCGACCTGCTCGCGCCGCACCATCAACTGCAGCGTCTGCTCGGGCAGCACGGCGATGCCGCCGGTGTGCGTATCCATGTCAGGGTTCAGGTTCAGGGCCACGCGCGACTTTACCTCAGCCGGGGAACTTCAACTGCGCCAGGGCCGGTGGCTGCGCCCGCCCACATTCGGCTACGCCACGCCACATTCAGCTTCCCCTCAGGCCATCTCGTCAAACGCCGGGCGGTGCGACAAGCCATGGCCGCCTTGCGCAAAAGCCAGGGTTTGCTGCAGGTAGCGGGCGAGTTTTTCGCCGGGCGAGCCCTTGAAGTAACCGCAATGCCACAGATTCTCTTCGATGCGAAAACCGCGGCCTATGGCGGTGGCCGAGGCGATGGTCACCACCAGGTCGTTGCTCTCGGTCCGGACCGCGGGTTTGCACACGCGGGGGCGCGGCGCGGCGCCCGGAAAAATCGGGTCGGACAGCAGCACGAAGGCCTTTTGCACCAGACTAAGGATATAGCGCGACGCCACGTCCAGCTTTTGCGGGTTGCGGCGCAAATCATAGGCGCTGCCGAAGGTCCAGAAGCGCGCACAGTGCGGCTGTGGCGATATCTGGCTGAAAAACACCGAGCTCTCGCGCACGTCCTCGATGCCCGGCGGCCAGCGCAGTATGCCCGGCCCCTGGTCACGCACCGTCGTCGCACCCGGCGCAAGGCGCTCGCTGATCATGCGCCGCAGAGCGAGTGTGGAGGAGCCGGCGCCCGACCCCATCAGCGCGCCCGGGCGGCGCCAGGCGCGCCAGCCGCGGCGCAGCGCGGGCAGCAGGCCGCGGGCGCGAATATCGAACACAAAACGCAGCAGGCCGAAGCCGGCGATGCCCGACCAGCGGATGAGGCGATCAACCATGAAGGTGACCTCGCTCTCGAAAAACGGCGTGCCGCGGTGCGGACTGCCGTAGGTGAACACTTCGAGGCGGTCCTCGCGCCAGTGCGCGCGCTCGATCAAGAGGTCGGAGGCGAGGCGGGCCACGAGGCCGCCGCGCGAATGCGCGATGAACAGCAGTTCGGGCTGCGGCACGCCGCTGCGGTCATGCGCCAGCTTGTCCATGACCAGGCCGCACAGCCGCTCGGCGTTGGCGCGCACCGGCTGAAAGGTGTCATGTTCAAAGCGCAGCAGCGTCACCGCCTGCGCCGCACCGGCGAGC
>CAYLPI010000059.1:0-10212 GCA_964385505.1 uncultured Bordetella sp. | reverse complement strand
ACAGATCGGCAAAGGCGTCAAAACAACAGGACAGGCCGCCGTGCACAAAGACGATGTGCAGCGGTTTGGCCGATGCCGGTATGGTGGCGTTGAGCTCGCGGAACACGCGGGCAAGCGCAGCGTGCTGCAGGTTCCTCGCGCTGCGGCGCAGTGCAAACAGGGGATCGCGTGTGACCATGATCGGTATCCTCGGCGCGCTGTCGGTTAAGGCTGCGCCCCTAGCTCTTTGCCGCCTCGCAACTGCCCGGATCGAGGACGCGCGCCGGAACGGCGGACGCGGGCGGTGGCCGCAGTTGGGAGCGGGGGCGGGCGCCGGCGGCATGCCGTTGCAGCGGCAGTGCAGCCGTGTCATTGATGCGGCCTTTGGCGCGGTAGAGCGTGGTCGAGGCCAGCCACATCGGCAGCACCCGCCCGGCATCGTCGCTGACGCGCCAAGGGTCGAGAATTCGCGCGCGCTGCGCCGCCGAGTCGAAATCGGCGTCGGTCAGCGGCACCTGGCGGTGCTCCGGCGGCTCGATATCGGTGCCGGCGATGAAGGTGCGCGCCCGGTTGAGTGCGCCGCCGGCAAAAAACAGTTCGTAAAGGTTGAACAGCAGCGGCGCGGCGCGCCCGCGCATGGCCAGCCGCGGCAGGTCGGCAAGAAACTTGGACAGCCGCGCGCGCGGCGAGAATATGTTCTGCCAGACACGCTTGTAGGCCGCGACAAAGGCTTCGGGCGTGGACTCGCGCGGCGGCACCGCCAGCGTGTAGCCGTTGAGGTCGCGCAACAGCGTGTTGGGCATCAGCGCGCCCTCGCCCGATGCGGCGAGGCGTTGAAAGTGCGGCGTGCCGGGAAACGGCGTCTCGAAACAGATATAGGTGGGCACATGCAGGCCGACCGCGCGCAGGTGCGCCGGAATGGAATCGATATATTCGACACTGTCGTTGGCAGGGCTCAGCATCAGCCCGGCCATGACCAGGATGCCGTTGTCGTGGCACAGCCTGATCGCCGCCGCGGTCTCGGTCAGCACATTCTGGTGCTTGCCCATTTCACGGATGGTGTCGCGGTTGAAACTCTCCAGCCCGACGAAGACGCAGCGGCAGCCGCCCTTCGCCAGCGCCCTGACGTTCTGCTCGTCGCAGATGACGTTGAAGGTGACGCAGGCGCCCCAGCGTAAGCCAAGGGGTTCGAGCGCGACGCAGACATCGCGCATGTGCGCCGGGTTGCCGCCGAGGTTGTTGTCGTAAAAAATGGCGATGTGGCGGTGCAGCCACGAGGCAAGGCCGGCGAGCGCGCGCTGCCCGGCCGACAATTCAGCGGCGATGTCCGCGGCCGGACGCGTGTGAAAACGCGTGCCGATACCGGTAAGGGCACAGAATTCACAGGTGAACGGACAGCCGCGCGTCGCCTCTATGGCGAGGGGCAGCACCTGCTGGCGCGCGGCGAGCTCGAGCCGCGGATGCGGCACGCGCCGCGCGTCAAAAGGCGTGGCCGTGTAGCGGCTTTGCAGCGTGCCGGCCTCGAAGTCGGCGACGATTTCGACCACCAGCGCCTCCGGGTCGCCCACTGCGATGGCGTCGAAATACGGCGCACACAGCGCGGCATACGTGCTCGCCATGGTGCCCCCGAGCACGGTCTTCGCACCGCGGCGGCGCCAGTAGTGCGAGATCTGCCGCGCGCGGTCAAAATCAGAATGCAGGCAGGAGATGAACAGCAGGTCGTAGCGCCGGTCCCAGTCGGGGTCTTCCCAGGCGTCGTTGACGAGGTGCACATCGGCGTGTTCGGGCAGCAGCGCGGCGATCAGCGGCCCGATCTGCGGTTGCAGCACACCGCGATGATGCGCACCACGGCGGTGGTAGTCGGTGAAGACCGATATGACCCCGACCTTCACGCGTCTGCGCCGACGCGGCCGGTGCTTGAGCGAACTGAGGTGAACCGCATGTCGGTCCGGCTAGTGGATGGATAACGTGTCCGAGACCAGCCGGGGCAGACGCAGCCCGAGCATGCTCACGGCGACCACCGCCTGGGTGCGGTTGGCGACTTTCAGTGTCTTCAGAATCGCCGCAACATGGATCTTGACGGTTCCTTCGGCGAGATTGAGTTCGCGCCCTATCATCTTGTTCGGCTTGCCCTGCACCAGCAGCGCCAGCACCTGGCCCTGGCGCTCCGACAGGCCCACCTCCTGCGGGCCGGGCGGAATGCCCTCGTCGCTGAAGCGCGGCGGCGCGAGCGCATTCTCGGACTGCCCGAGCAGGGCGTCCTCGGGCAGGTAAACACCGCCGCTGATGACACGGCGCAGCGAATTGACGAGCAGGCTGCGTGACGAGGATTTGGGGATGTAGCCCATGGCACCGGCATCGATGGCACGGATGACGATGCCGGGCTCTTCCGAGGCCGACAACACCACCACCGGCAGGTGCGGGTGGCTCTCGCGCAGCAGGGGTAGCGCATCGAGGCCGTTTTCCCCCGGCAGGTTCAGGTCGAGCAGCATCAGGCGCAGGTCGGCGTGGCCGGCGACGACCAGCATCGCGTCCTTGACCGACTCGGCCTCAAACACCTGGATTCTGGCATCCAGGTCGCGCAAAACCTGCTTCAGGGCTTCGCGTATCAGCGGATGATCATCGACGACCAGGATCTTCATCTCGGTCTGCCCTTAAGCGTAGTGCAGGTAACGCCTGCGTTCAGCGTCGCGCGCGCGCGCGACCGGGGCGGCGACCATGCCAAACGGCCTCGTGTGCAATATATGAAATGTGTGCGATGAGTGCAACGTGTACGACGCATCCAAGCCCGGCGAGGCGGCGGCGGCTGAACACGGAAGTTGAGGGCGATACATCAGAATTTTCAACAACAAGCATCTGCCAAAAAAGGATGCTTGAGTCTAGCCTGACATTATCACGGAGGCACTATGCCTTTTGGCCTAGTCACGATTTCGACACCTGCACCGGCGCGGGCCGACCGGGGGGCGCTCAATCGTTGCAGTACTGGCCCTGACGGGCCTCCGTCTGTTCGCCAAGAGTGAAGAGAAACGTCGCGCCTCGTCCCGGTTGCGCCTCGACCCAGATGCGCCCGCCGTGGCGCTCGATGATGCGCCGCACCGTCACCAGGCCGAGGCCGGTGCCCTCGAACTCGGACACCGAGTGCACGCGCTCGAAAGACTGAAACAGCCGGCCGGCGTGGGCCATGTCGAATCCGGCGCCGTTGTCACCCACCGCATAAACCAGTTCAGCGTCAAATGCGCGGCGGACAAAGGTGATGGTCGCACGCGGGGCTTTCGCGCTGTATTTCCAGGCATTGCCAAGCAGGTTCTGCAGCACGTTGCGCATCAGCACCGCGTCGGCGTTGGCCAGCATATCCGGTTGAATCGCCACCACGACATTGCGCTCCGGCTGCGATTCGCGCAACTCGGCGGCAACGGTGGTCGCCACATCCGACAGGCTGATCTTGGTCCGGCGCAGCCGCGCCCGCCCCGAGCTGGCGAGGGCGAGCAGGCCCTCGGACAGCGCATCGATCCGACCTGCGGCGGCGGACATGCGCCCGACCAGGTCGCGCGCTTCAGGCTGCAGCACAGCGCCGTGCTCCTCTATCAGAATGGCGGCAAAACCGCGTATCGCCCGTAGCGGCGCGCGCAGGTCGTGCGACACCGACTGACTGAACGATTCGAGCTCCTCCATCGCCAGGCGCAGGTCCTGCGTGCGTTCCTGCACGCGCAACTCCAGCGCGGCTTCAGCGGCGGCGCTGCCCACCCCGGACGGCGTCCGCTGCTGCGGCCGGATGCAGTCGCGCATCAGCACCACCTGGTCCGGGACGTGGACCGCGGTGCGAAACGAGGGCTTGTTCGGCAGGGATTTCATCGCTTGCAAGACTCCGGGTTGGGTTGCTCCCGTGCAGCCGGAACAGCTGGCGCCGAAAAGGGAGGTGAAGCCGGGTATTTGGCGCAGCAGGCGCAGGCGCGTACCCGGTGGCGGCTTACGTGGTGCAAATTATCAAACGATCAGCGCACTCGGACGGCTGTTGCAGCGCTGCGAACCCGGCCTTGCGATGAGGCCCCTTTTTTATACCGATACCGGCACCGGCTCAATAGGCCGTTAGGTCTATTGACGGCAACCGGCAAGGTTTTCCGTCATTAACGTTAAAATGCGGCCTGATGTGCAAATGTACAAATGTATGAATGTACGAATGTAGAAATTTACAAATTTAAAAATGTACGAAACGGCGGGCCACCCCGCTTCGTGCCAACCCACACCATCGCCGACCCACACGACAGAAGCAGCCATCCATGACCCGAACCACGCTCCGCCGCGAAGACGCACGCCTGCTCTCGGGCAGCGGTCACTACACCGCCGACACCAACCTGCCCGGACAACTGCACGCCGTGGTGCTTCGCGCCGACCGGCCGCATGCCGCCATCACCGCCATTGACACGAGGCAGGCGCTCACCATGCCGGGCGTGCATGCCGTACTTACCGCCGCCGATGTCGATGCGGCGGGCTGGCACTCGATGCCCGGCGGCGTGCCCTTTGAGGGCAAGGGCGGACAAAAAATCAAAAAACCGTTCTGGCCTGCGCTGGCGCGCGATCGCGTGCATTTTGTCGGACAACCGGTGGCCCTGGTGGTCGCCGACAGCGTGGCGCAGGCGCAGGATGCGGCCGAGGCCATCGTCATGGACTACTACGACCTGCCCGCCGCCATCGGCTTTGCCGCGGCCACACGCGCCGGCGCGCCGCAACTGCACGCCGAAGCGCCGGGCAACATCGCCTTCGAATTCGAGTCGGGCGACGCCGTCGCGGTGGATGCCGCCTTCGCGCGCGCCAGCCTGCGCAGCAAAGTCACCTTCGACAGCCAGCGCGTTGCCGGCGCGCCGATGGAATTGCGCGCCTTTCTGGCCGAATGGCGGGACGGCGCCGTCACCGTGCACACGCCGAGCCAGGGCATGACCGGCATGCGCTCGCATATCGCCCAGGTCACCGGCATGGCCGAATCGGCGATTCGCGTCGTCACCGGCGATGTCGGCGGCAGCTTCGGCCTGCGCAGCCACATTTACCCCGAACACATCGCCGTGATGCTGGCGGCAAAACTGCTGGCGCGGCCGGTGAAGTGGGTGGCGATGCGCTCGGAGCTGTTCCTGTCCGAAAACCACGGCCGCTCGCTGTCGCTCAACGGCGAGATCGCCCTCGACAAGGAGGGCAACTTCCTTGCCGTCCGCTGGAACCACCATGCCGACATCGGCGCCTACGCCACGCCCTTTGGCACCATGATAGGCAGCCGCAGCCTGTGCATCACCATGGGCGGCGTGTACCGCATCGCGGCGATGTACGGCCACTGCCGCGTCGCCTACAGCAACGCGGCGCAGGTTTCGTCGTACCGCGGCGCCGGCCGCCCCGACATCGCCTGCGCCATCGAGATGCTGGTGGACAAGGCGGCGCATGAACACGGCTTCGACCCGGTCGAACTACGCCGCCGCAACATGGTGCCGGCAGAGGCCATGCCCTACAAGACAGCCAACGGCACCGTCTATGATTGCGGCGAGTTCGCGGCAGTGATGGACAAGGCGCTCGGCATCGCCGACTGGAAGGGCTTTGCGTCGCGCCGCAAAGAATCGGAGCAAAAAGGCCTGTTGCGCGGCATCGGCATCGCCACCTTTCTTGAAATCAGCGGCGCCGGCTGGTCGCCCAAGGACCAGGTCAGCGCGCGCTTTGACGGCAAAGGCGACATGCATGTCTATGCCGTGTCCCAATCCAACGGCCAGGGGCATGAAACGACTTTCACCGGCATCGTCACCGACGCGCTGGCACTGGCACCCGCCGACGCCGCCCGCGTCAGCCTGCACGAAGGCGATCCGGATACGGTCCTCATCGGCAACGGCACCGGCGGTTCGCGTTCGCTCTACGGCGCCGGCAGCGCGCTCAAACTGCTGGCGCAAAAAATAATCGATACCGCGACACCGCACGCCGCGGGCACGCTCGGCGCGGCCGCGGTCGAATACCGCGACGGCCGCTTTCACGCCGGGGCAAAC
Organism: uncultured Bordetella sp.; assembly: GCA_964385505.1. GTDB lineage: Bacteria > Pseudomonadota > Gammaproteobacteria > Burkholderiales > SG8-39 > CAITSH01. The sequence goes on along the minus strand of CAYLPI010000059.1, from coordinate 4,219 downwards.
AGCATCGGCCTGCTCGAGCTGGCGCTACGGCTCGCGCCGGCCGCGGGAGGCATCCACCCGCTCAATTGCGGCGCCGAGGGCACCTATGGTGCCACCTTCCCCAACGGTTGCCACATCGCCGAGGTCGAGATCGACCCGCATACGGGCGTGACTGACATCCTCGCCTACACCACGGTCGATGATGTCGGCGCCGCCATTGACCACAGCAGCATCGAAGGCCAGGTGCACGGCGGCGTGATGCAGGGCGTCGGGCAGGTGCTGGGCGAGGAGGCCGTCTACGACGCCCAGACCGGCCAGCTGCTGACGGCGAGTTTTCTTGACTACACCATGCCGCGCGCCGACTGGATGCGCACCATCCGCTGCGACGAACACAACGTCCCGACCAAGACCAACGCCCTTGGCGCCAAGGGCGTCGGTGAGTCGGGCACCTCCGGGTCGCTGCCGACGGTGATGAATGCCATCCTGAACGCAGTGCGCCCGCGCGGCGTGTCGCAGATCGACATGCCGGTCACCCCCGACAAGCTGTGGCGCGCGCTGGGCGGCGCGACCCGGCCCTGACCGGCCCGCGCGGCCACCGAGTTTGCACACAACGTTGCCAAACCTGAGCATCCGCGCTGCGCCACCCCCCGCGCCGGCGCCCGACCCGCGCCGGTCGGCGTTGCACCGGCGCGCACTCTACTGGGCAGGCCTGATGGTGCTGGCGGCGGCACTGCTCGCCGCCGCCGTACAGGCCTCGGTCCACGGCAGCGACAGCCCGTTGCTGCTCAACAACGTCGCCCACGCCTTTCCGGCATCGGCCAAGGCCGCGTACCTCGAAGACCCGTCGGGTCGGCTGCGCATCCAGGACATCACCGCGCCGGCAATGCGGGAACGCTTTCGTGCCGGCTCGACGCACGACACCACACCCAACTTCGGCTTTTCGCGCTCGGCCTACTGGCTGGCGCTGCCGATCGCGCTCGCCGCCGACGGCCCGCCGCGCTGGCTGCTCGAAGTGGGCCATCCCTCACTCGACCGGGTGGAGGTATTCACGCCGCGCCCCGGCGCTGGCCATGCCGAGCAGACGGCCGGGGACTTGCAGCCGTTCTCATCGCGTCCTTACCCGCACCGCAACCTGGTGTTCCCGATCATGCTGTCGCCCGGGCAAACGCAGACGGTGTATATCCGCGTCGCATCCTCGGGCAACCTGACCGTGCCGCTGACCTTGTGGCAACCGGACACGCTCGATGCCCACGACCAGAGGGCGTATGCCCTGCTGGGCATTTTTTACGGCGCGATGCTGGCGCTGTTTTTCTACAACCTGTTGCTGTATTTCGCGATGCGCGACCCGGTGTTCCTCGCCTATGTCGGTTTTGTCGCCGCAACCGCCACCGGCATGCTCGCGCTGAACGGCCTTGGCAACCAGTTCGTGTGGCCGAACTGGCCGGGATGGGGCGATATCGCCCAGCCATCGGCGCTGGCCATAGCGGGGATTTGCGGCGCCTACTTTACCCGGCTGTTCCTCGAAACGCCGCGTGAACACCCGCGCCTTGACCGGCTGCTGCTGGCGCTGACGGGGGTGTTTGCGCTCGCCGCCATCATGCCGCTCGTGTTCGATTTTCGCTTCGCCGCCCTGATTACCGGCCTTAACGGCCTCGTCTTTTGCTGCGTCGCCATCTATGCCGGCAGCGTCTGCCGCTCCAGTCGCAGCCCAGGTGACGCACATCCGGGCGCGCACTATTTCGTCATTGCGTGGTCGGTGCTGCTGCTCGGCACCCTGACGCAGGCGCTGCGCAACCTCGACTTGATTGCCACCACCGCAGTCACCTCCCACGCCATCCAGGCCGCACTGGCGCTGGTGACCCTGCTGCTGTCTGCGGCGATGGCCGAACGCATCCAGACCATGCGGCGCGAGGCCGTTGCCGCCGAGCACGCCATGGTCGAGGCCTTGCGCTCAAAAGAGCAGGGGTTGGAGGAGCGCGTCACCGCGCGTACGCGCGAACTCGAACTCGCCAATACCGAGTTGCGCGCCAAGGAAAAAGAACTCGAATACATGGCGCAGCACGACCCGCTCACCGGCCTGCCCAACCGCGCGCTGCTTGATGACCGCCTTGACCAGGCCCTTGCCCGCGCCAAGCGTTCCGGGCGCAGCATCGCGGTGATGCTCGCTGACCTCGACCGCTTCAAGGCCATCAACGACACCTACGGCCACCCGGTCGGCGACCAGATGCTGAGGGCCATCTCCACCCGCCTCGCCGACTGCCTGCGCAGTGCCGACACGCTGGCGCGCGTCGGCGGCGACGAATTCGTCATCATCCTCGAAGAAATCCAGGACCCCGCCGACGCCAGCGGCGTTGCCGATAAACTCATCGCCGCGGCCTGCCGCGCCGTCGAACTGCCGCAGGGCGGCCTGCAGGTGGGTGTGTGCATTGGCATTGCCTTTTACCCGCTGCATGCGAACGACGCGCGCAGCCTGGTGCGCCACGCCGACGACGCCATGTACGCGGCCAAGGCCGCCGGCGGCAATTGCTGGCGCACTGCCTGAGCCTCCTCACACCATTACAACAACCCGAAGGACACCCACCATGAGTTCATCGAGCAGAATCGCCATCGTCACCGGCGCCGGCACCGGCATAGGCAAGGCCGCGGCCCTCGCCCTGCTCCAGGGCGGCTGGAGCGTGGTGCTGGCCGGGCGCCGACCCGCACCGCTGGCCGAGGTGGTCGGCGCATCGGGCGCGGCGGCACGCACGCTGGCCGTGCCGACCAATGTCGCCGACCCGGTGTCGGTGAAGGAACTCTTCGCCGCTGCGGTAAAAAAATTCGGCCGCGTCGACATGCTGTTCAACAATGCCGGCGTCAACGCCCCCGGCATAGCGCTCGAGGACCTCACCATAGAACAATGGAAAAACGTCGTCGATATCAACCTGTCGGGCATGTTCTATTGCATCCAGGAGGCCTTTCGCACCATGAAGGCGCAGGACCCGCGCGGCGGCCGCATCATCAACAACGGCTCGATATCGGCGCATGCGCCGCGTCCCAATTCGATTGCCTACACCGCAACCAAGCATGCCGTCACCGGCCTGACCAAGACCGCGGCCCTCGACGGCCGCAAATACGACATCGCCGTCGGGCAGATCGACATCGGCAATGCCGCCACCGAAATGGCCGCACGCATGGCCAAGGGCGTGACCCAGGCCGACGGCGAAATCCGCGCCGAACCGCTGATGGACGTCAACCAGGTTGGCGACGCCATATTGCACATGGCCAACCTGCCGCTCGCCACCAACGTACAGTTCATGACCATCATGGCGACGAAAATGCCCTTTGTCGGGCGCGGTTGAGCCCGGTCCGCGTGCAGCAACGCCGGCGATGGCCGCCAAGACCTGGTTCCTCTACCTGATCGAGTGCCGCGACGGCAGCATCTACACCGGCATCGCCGTCGATGTGGGCGCGCGCTACGCCGCCCATACCGCCGGACGCGGCGCGCGCTACACGCGCTCGCATCCGCCGCGACGGCTGCTGGCTTTTGCAGAGTACCCCGACCGCTCGAGCGCATCCATCGCCGAACATGCGGTCAAGCAATTGACCGCGGCTGAAAAGCGCGACTACGCGCACTACCTCGCAATGTCGGCCTGATTCGGCAGGATTCTGCCCGATTGCTGCCCGATTGCTGCTGCGGGTTGACTTTACCGGTGCTTTGACCGAGTCTCGCGACTTTGCCTTTTTCCCCGTCCTGCTTGCGCAGGCATCACTGAAAGGAATTCCATGTCCACCACCACCGCCAGCGGCCTCATCTACGAAGACGTCGTCATTGGCGACGGCGCAGAGGCCGCCGCCGGCCACCAGGTCAGCGTGCACTACACCGGCTGGCTCACCGACGGCACCAAGTTCGACTCGAGCAAGGACCGCAACGACCCCTTCGCATTCCACCTCGGCGGCTGCCAGGTCATCGCCGGCTGGGACGAGGGTGTGCAGGGCATGAAGGTCGGCGGCACGCGAAAACTGACCATTCCGCCGGAACTCGGCTACGGCGCGCGCGGCGCAGGCGGGGTGATTCCGCCCAACGCGACGTTGGTGTTTGAGGTGGAGTTGCTGGCCGTTTAGGGCGGCTTACGCTTCGCGCGAAGCCAACCGCGCGAACGCTCGTTTCTTCTCTGCTTGTTCGGTGTCGCTGCTTTTTAGTTGGGGAGCAAAGAAAGCACACCCCCGATGGCGCCCCTTCGGGGTCCCCTGCGCTACTCAG
>CAYLPI010000058.1:900-21144 GCA_964385505.1 uncultured Bordetella sp. | reverse complement strand
GCACTGGTCGAGGAGGCGGCAGCGGCAGCCGAGTCGATGCAGGAGCAGGCGGAGAGCCTGACGCGTTCGGTGGCGACGTTCCGGCTCGAGGAAGGTGCGGTACGCCAGGGGGCGAGCGCACCGGCTGCAGCCGAACGCCGCGCGCCGAACCGTCCCGGCAACGTCGAGCGCATCTCCAGCGCCAAGGGCGCGGCCAGGCCGGCAGTGCGTCCGACAGTGCGTCCGACAAGCGCCAAGGCCACGGTCGCACCGATCAAGGCCGGGGCCAAGACCGGGACCGACGACGAATGGAACGAGTTCTGAGCGGCGGCTGATCCGGTCGTGACGGCCGGATCAGTGTGCAACGGGGAAACGGGAGCCGGTGTGCTCCCGTTTTTCGCCCGACCGGTCTGGCACCGGCGGACGTATCGAAGTGAGGAGAGCAGCATGCAAGGCAGAATGGAAATCATGGGCAATGTCTATTTTCCCGACTTTGCCCGCAGTACACGGATCGCGGCCGCGCCTGCAACGGGAGGTGAGGCGGACCCGCCTGAACCGGCCGACGATGTCGGCGCCCTGATGGTGCAGATCAATGCCACCGCGCGCGAGATCGCCGACGCCCGTGCCCAGATCGCGCACCAGGCGAGCGAGCAATCGCGCTATCTGCTGTCGATGGTCCATGTCATCAACGACATTGCCGGGAATGCCGGCACACCGGATGCGTCGCGTTACGACGCAAGCGGTTCTTTGCGTGAACTGGCCCGTGATGCCCGCGATACGGCGGACCAATTGCTGGGCCTTCTGCGTGAGCAGGTGGCGCAAAGCGGCAGGGTCGCGCACCGGCTAGCCGAGGTCAGCCAGCGCAATCTTCAATCCAAGAACGAAAGCGCCTAGCCCGTCAGGCGCCGCGGCTCGTCCGCGGGCGTTATCAAAAACAGCAACTTCATACGGCGAGCGAAATGGCCAACGCGCAGGCAGTCCAGGACAAGACCAGGGAATACGAATTCACCGACCGCGACTTCGAGCATGTGCGCAAGCTCATTTACGATCATGCCGGCATTTCGCTGTCGCCGAACAAGCAGGATATGGTGTACAGCCGCCTCGCGCGGCGGCTGCGGGAAAAACGCCTCAACAGTTTTTCCGCCTACCTGCGGCTGCTCGAGTCCGACGATTCGGACGAATGGCAGGGCTTTACCAACGCGCTCACCACCAACCTGACCTCGTTTTTCCGTGAGGCGCATCACTTCCCCATCATGGCCGAGCATCTGCAGCGCCGCGCCAAGCTGAGCCGCGATCCGATTACCATCTGGTGCTGTGCCGCTTCGACCGGAGAGGAACCCTACACCATAGCCATGACGGCGATCGAGGCGTTCAATAACAGCGCGCCGCCGGTGCGCATCCTGGCCACCGACATCGACACCAATGTTCTCGCCAAGGCCGATGCCGGCGTCTATGACATCGAACGCATCGAGTCACTTTCGGCCGAGCGCAGCAAGCGCTTCGTGCTCAGGGGCGGCGGCAGCCGCGCCGGCATGGTCAAGATGCGCCCGGAACTGCGCAGCCTGATCACCTTTCGCCAGCAGAATCTGCTCGACGAAAAATGGCCCATCCGCGGCCCCTTCGACGTGATCATGTGCCGCAACGTGATGATTTATTTCGACAAGGAGACGCAGCGCCGGATCCTGCAGAAAATGGCACCGCTGCTGCGCGCCGACGGCATTTTTTTTGCCGGGCATTCGGAGAGTTTTTATCATTCCGCCGACCTGTTCAAATTGCGCGGCAACACGGTGTACGAGCTGGCGGCGAAACCGAAGCCCAAGGTGCGGCATGACTGACGATTGGCATGAATCGCTGGCGACGAACCTGTACTTCGACCGCAATTTCGACGCCGATGCGGCCAAGGTGCTGCCCGGGGAGTTTTATGTCACCGGCAAGGACATGCTGCTGGTCACGGTGCTCGGATCGTGCGTGGCGGCTTGCATACGGGATTCGCAAAACGGTATCGGTGGTATGAACCACTTCATGCTGCCGGATGCGGCGCTGGAGGAGAACACCCCCATGAGCAGCGCCGCCCGCTACGGCACCTACGCCATGGAAGTGCTGATCAACAGCCTGATAAAGATGGGGGCGCGGCGCGCTTATCTTGAAGCCAAGGTGTTTGGCGGCGGCAACGTACTCGCCGGACTGACCGTGGCCAACGTCGGCGAGCGCAACGCCGAGTTCGTGCAGCGCTTTCTCAAGACGGAAAAGATACGCATTGTTGCCAGCGACCTCGTTGATGTCTATCCGCGCAAGGTGTATTTCTTCCCGGCAACCGGCAAGGTGATGGTGAAAAAACTGCGCACGGTTCACAACAATACGATTTTCGAGCGAGAGACGGACTACGGCTCGCGCCTGAAAAAGTCCAGCGTCGGCGGGGAAGTGGAATTGTTCGGCTGATACGGCGTGCCCTTCACGAAAACGAAACACTTTCTGGATAAATCATGAAATCGATAAAAGTACTGATCATTGATGATTCAGCGTTGATCCGCAAAATGCTCACCGAGATCATCGATGCCGCCCCGGACATGAAGGCGGTCGGCGCCGCACCCGATCCGCTGGTGGCGCGCGAGATGATCCGCAGTCTCAACCCGGATGTGATCACCCTCGATGTCGAGATGCCCAAGATGGACGGCATCGAATTCCTCGAAAAACTGATGCGCCTGCGGCCGATGCCGGTGGTGATGGTCTCGACGCTGACGGAAAAGGGCTCGGATACCACAATCCGTGCACTGGAACTGGGCGCGGTCGACTTCGTTGCCAAACCGAAAATGGATATCAGCGGCGGCATGAAGGCCTACGCTGCGGAAATAACCGACAAGATTCGCATTGCCGCCAGCGCACGCATCAAGACGCGGCTGCCACTCAATTTGCCGCCAAAACCCGCACTTCCCTCGCTTGGGCCGAGAAACGCCTCGACGGAGAAACTTATTATCGTGGGGGCATCAACCGGAGGTACCGAGGCGCTGAAGGACTTTTTGCTGGAGCTACCAGCCGACGCGCCCGGGGTATTGATTACCCAGCATATGCCGGCCGGCTTTACCAAGTCTTTCGCGTTGCGCCTCGATTCGTTGTGCAAGATCACCGTGTCAGAGGCGGTCCATGGTGAGCGCGTGCTTCCAGGGCATGCGTACATTGCGCCCGGTGATTTCCATATGGCGGTAAAACGCAGCGGCGCCAACTACATTGTTGACCTTAACAACGGCGCGCCAGTCAACCGTCATCGCCCGTCCGTCGAAGTCCTGTTCCGCTCTGCGGCGCAATGCGTTGGCCCGAACGCGGTGGGGGTAATGCTCACCGGAATGGGCAAGGACGGCGCCACGGCGATGCTCGAGATGAAGCAGGCGGGCTCCTACAACCTGGCGCAGAACGAGGAAAGCTGTGTGGTATTCGGCATGCCCAAGGAGGCCATCGCCGTCGGTGCGGTGGATGAAGTGGTGCACCTCAATGACATGGCGCGGCGGGTATTCGACCGGCTTGCCCTTTCGGGCCGCCGCACCAATCGCGTTTAAACCATCAGAACGGAAGGCAGACATGAACATCACCACCCAAACGCAAAACCACCAGGCGCGCATCAGGCTTGCCGGTCGCTTCGATTTCAACAGCCACCGCAATTTCAAGCAAGCCTGCGAAGGTCCGTTGACCGAGCCGGCTGTGGGGGAACTGGTCGTGGACATGGCGGCGGTGGAGTACCTCGATAGCTCGGCCCTCGGCATGCTGTTGATCCTGCGCGATCGGGGTACTGCGGCGAGCAAGCGCATCGTCATCGAGAATTGCACCGGTGCGGTCAATGATGTGCTGCGCATCGCCAATTTCCAGAAGCTGTTCACCATGCGCTGATGTACCGAGGCGCTACTGTCGCCAATCGCCGCGGGCGCTGGTGGTCGATGCGGACATGGAACAGCCGGCGCGCATGTCGCTGCTGTTTCGCCGGCCAGTCCAAATCGACCAAGCGCGGGCTACCTGCTGAAAAGCCGCGCCAGTCGGGCATTTCCAGCTATTTCCCGGCGTTCCCGACGAAGCGCCTGTTACTGGTGGGGGCAGCAGATTACATCCCGTCAAACGAAGAAAAAGGCCATTCCGGCCTTCTTTTTTCGGGCATTCAGCCGATGTTTGATCTGTACGCTGGGAGATCTGTTCCTGTGCGTCCGTTTACGGCCGGGCCGGGCATGAGACGAAATGCCGTAGAAAACGAACAGACTGAAAGGACTAATGCGATGGACCATATATCAAGCTGCAATCCGCTGATTGCCTGGCCGGTGGGACAGGGGCGGGCGACGGTATCGGCAGATGACTGGACGCCGGAACTCGCGCGCGACCTGTTCGAGGAATTCTGGGCCGGCGCCATCGCCGGGCTGATGCTCGGGCTGGCTTTTGACCAGACACTGTTTTTATTGCTCTGAGTGCCGATAACACAAAGGGTAGCGAACAGACTCCGCAGGGCATGCGCGCAGTCGGGAATCTGCGGTGTTGCCGTTCAACGGAGATCAACGATGGACATAGCCAGCAGCAGGCAAAAAAACCAGGCGCGGATACGCCTGTGCGGACGTTTCGATTTCAACACCCACCGCCGCTCAAAGCAGATATGCGAAGGTCGGCTGACCGGGTCGGCGGTTGGGGAACTGGTAGTCGATATGGCGGCGTTGGAGTACCCGGACAGCTCGGCGCTAGGCATGTTGCGGATTCTGCACGATCGGGGTACTGCGGCGAGCAAGTGCATCGTCATCGAGAATTGCACCCCTGCGGTCAATGATGTGCTGCGCATCGCCAATTGCCAGAAGCTGTTCACGATATGCTGATGCCCTGATGCGCTACCGTCCCCAATCGTTGCGGGTATTGGTCGTCGATTCGGACCTCGAACGTCGGGCGCGTCTGTGCGCCGCACTCGCCACGCTTGAGCAAAAGGTGTTTGCCGTCGAGGGCTGCGTCAGCGCGCTCGCGATCTACGCCGAAGCGCAGCCCGACCTGGTGTTACTCGACGTCGCCGATGGCACGGCAGCCCGCCTGCGTGCCATCGACCCGCAGCGGCGCATACCGATCGGCCTGATGTGCGCGTCACAGGACTCCGGAACGCTGACGCGCTGCCTGGAGTCGGGCGCGGACTGGGCCTTGCCGCGCGAGCCAAGCGCCGCCGCCTTGCGCGCGGTAATAGGCGGTGCCGAGCACCTGCACGAACTGGAGGCAAATCTTGAAGCGAAGCGCGTGGAACTGGAGGACAACGCCGCGCGCATTGAGGACGAGATGGCGCTGGCGCAACGCCTGATCGGCAATGTGCTGCACGGCAAGAGCCAGCGCTTCCCTGAATTGCGTAGCTGGATTACGCCCGCCTCCAGGTTCAGCGGCGACGTGATCGCCGCCGAACGCTCGCCCACCGGGGCCATCCACGTGATGCTCGCCGACGGTGTCGGCCACGGCCTGGCGGCGGCCTTCATCGTCGCGCCACTGACGCGCGCCTTTCTCACCATGACGGTCAAGGGCTTCGGCCTCGCTAAAATCGCCGCAGAACTCGGGCAACGTGTCCACTCCTACGAGTTTCCGGGCCTGTTCGTAGCCGCCACGCTGGTTTCATATACCTCGGAAAAACGGCGGCTGGAAGTCTGGAATGGCGGCAATCCGGACGCACTGCTGGTTAACGAAGACGGGCTTGTGGCGCGGCGTTTCAGTTCGCGCTACCTGCCGCTGGGCATTACTGAAGACGCAGGAACCGAAATCCAGACCGAGACCGTCGAAGTGCCGCCGGGGTGCGAACTGATGATGTTCTCGGACGGCCTGATCGAGGCAGGCAGCACCCGCGGCGAGCCCTATGGCGAAGCGCGATTGCTCGATGGCGTCGCCTGGTGCGCTCCCGGGGCACGCCACCACAGCGTGGCCGCCGGCATTCGCAACCACCTGGCCGGCTGCGACGCCGAGGACGACATGTCGTTTGCGGTGCTCGATTGTGACCGCATCATACCGGCGCCGCTGCCGAAAGAATCTGACAGCGATGCTTTTGACGATTCGCAAATGCAGACCGAGTGGAGTTGCTCCATTCGCGTTGGAGCGGCGACGCTGAAGCGGGCCGATATCGTGCCTATGTTGCAACAACTGGTACGCGAAGTAGATCCGCATGGCATCGATGGCGCGAGAATGTTTGTGGTGTTGTCGGAGCTGTTCAACAACGCGCTCGACCATGGACTGCTGGGCCTGGAATCGTCGCTCAAGGATGCCCCCTACGGCATGGAACATTATCTTGAAGAACGCCTGCGGCGTCTTGCCGCGCTCGAGTGCGGCGAAATCGAAATCGAGATCACACGGCTTGCATCGGTTGATGCCGGCGGCATTCGTGTGCGGGTGATCGACAGCGGGAACGGTTTCGACCATCGCGCCCGCCTTGCCGCGCGTCCGGTGGAGACAGTGCTGGCCCATGGGCGTGGCATCGAACTGGTGCGCGGCCTGGCGACCAGTCTCGCGTACTCGGACAGCGGCAACGCGGTCGAAGTGGTTTGCCCGGGTTGAGTGATGAAACGCGACCACTTTCCCGACAATCCCGGCTTTGCGCCCGGCGCCACCGAGTTTGCGCGCACGCACGAAGTCATGGCAACGGCGGCGCCACTGCCTTCGCCGCATGGGGTCGCACTGGAGGTAATGCGGTTGACGCAGCACGAGGACGTCAGCCTGGCGCAGATCGCGAACTTGCTCAAGGCCGACCCGGCGATGTCCGGCCGCCTGATCAAGGCGGCCAACGTCGCTGCCAAATCGGGTCGGCGGCCGGTAAGTTCGGTCGCCGATGCCGTGACCACGCTCGGGCTTACGGTGGTGCGCAGCCTTGCCCTCGGTTTTTCGCTGATCTCCGATTACGGCCGCGGCAATTGCGCCAATTTTGATTACCAGGCGTTCTGGTCGCGTTGCCTGCTGATCGCGTTGTCGGCGCAAGGCATTGCGCGCCATCTGCGTGTCGCGGCAGCCGAAGAGTTGTTCGCCTGCGGCCTGCTGGCGCATATCGGAAAGCTCGCATTTGCGACACTTTATCCGGGCGAGTTCAGCGAATTGCTGGGAAAATCCTCAGCCCAGTCTGACGCCGACCGGCGTTCGCTGGAGCAGGATCGTTTCGGCATCGACAGCGCCGACATGTCGGCGATGATGATGCGCGACTGGGGTATGCCCGAGACATTTGTCGCTGCCGTTGCGGCGCTTCCCGGCGGGCGTCAAGGCGCGACGGTGACGGGCGCGCGCGGACTTGCCGTCCTGAACGCTCTGCGCCTGGCGATAAACCTGGCGGAGTTGTGTTTTTCCGATCCGCCTCGGCGCCGCCAGTTGCTGCCGCCGCTGCTGGCGGAGGCGGCGCACATGGGCATCGGCGCGGACGCGCTGAGCACGCTCAGCGCCGAAATCCTGAAGCAGTGGGCCGAATGGGGTCCGCTGCTGCGCGTCTCCACCGGCGACGTAGGGGAGATGGCGCGTAATATGCTCCAGGACGGCGGCATGCCCGCCATCCATCGCGCCGATGAGGCGTCCGACTTTCCGTTGCGCGTGCTGGTCGCAGAGCACCAGCCGGCGTTGCGGCAGAGCCTGGCCACCGCCGTTGAAGTGGGCGGGCACAATGTCAAATCCGCGGCCAGCTACGCCGAAGCGCTGGCCGAGTCGGTGCGCTTCCGGCCGCAGGTCCTCATCACCGGGCTTGGACCCGGGGGCGTGGACGGCCGGTCGCTATGCCGCTCGTTGCGTGAAACCGCGATGGGTAAAAACCTCTACGTGATGATGCTCATACCCTCCGAGGACGAGGCACTGATCGAGGCGGCGTTCGCCGCCGGCGCCGATGATTATGTCCTCGAGCCGCTTTCATCGCGCCTGCTCAACGCGCGCTTGCGCGCCGCGCGCCGCCTGCTCGAGCAGCAGGAGCAGATGGTTTCGGACATCCAGACCATCCGTTCGCTGGCGACCGACCTCGCCACCAACAATCGCCGGCTCGAACAGGCTGCCGCAACCGACCCGTTGACGACGCTACCCAACCGGCGCTACATGATGGAGCGTCTGGTACAGGCCTGGGCTGCGGCGCAACGCCGCGCCGCACCGCTGAGCTGTATCGCCATAGACATTGATCATTTCAAACGGGTCAACGACACGCTGGGCCACGCCGCCGGCGACGCGGCGCTGCGCCATGTGGCGGGACTGCTGCGCTCGAACGCCCGTCTGCAAGACCTGGTTTGCCGCACCGGCGGCGAGGAGTTCCTGGTCATTTGCCCGGACATTTCACAGGATGAGGCGCGGCAATGCGCCGAGCGACTGCGCGTCGCAGTCGCCAACGCACCCTTCGACCACGGCGCGGGTGCTTCGCCGATAACGATAAGCGCAGGCGTCGCCTGCAGTCGCGTGCAAACCGATGGTGTGGAAGTCCTGCTTCAGGATGCCGACCGCGCGCTCTACCGCGCCAAGGCGGCGGGCCGCGATTGCGTCTGCGTTGCCTGAGCGCGGCGCAGTTGCAGTGGCGGAGCAGTCCTTGAATTGGGTGCCCAAGAGGACGCTGTGCTGAGGACACTCTTTAGCCGCGCTGCCAGTTGCGCCGCCGCTGGGCCCGCCTCCGTCAGCCACAGCGCGGCATTGGTCGCAAGGGTGCGGGCACCTCCGCTGGATGTCACTGCAAGCCCGGGGCGCCGCGTTTTGCGTAACGGCGGCGAAAGGCGCATTGTCAATCGTGTGGTGTGGCCGGACGGATCCGAACTGTGGCTCAATGTAAGGGCGCGCGCGGTGATGGACGTTGGCATCGCGCAATTTTCTGTAAAACCTGCTCGGCAATGCCTGAAAATTCACCGGGCGCAGTGTACTGGCCAAGATCAGTTTCGGCAATGCCGACAGCGCCAGGGGGCGCGCCATGTTCGTGCGCGACAACGGTGCCGGGTTTGACATGCAATATGCCGGCAAGCTGTTCGGCGCCTTCCAGCGCATGCACAGCGAAACGCAATTTACGGTACCGGCATCGGACTGGCGACGGTGAAGCGCATTGTCTTGCGCCATGGCGGCGCCTGCTGGTCAGAATCAGCGCCGGCTCAGGGCACGACGATTTATTTCACGCTGCCCTGAACGCCTGAACGCGGCGACCGGTATTCCGCCGAGGCGTGCTTCACGCCTGCGTTAGCCCGGCGGTCTGCAGCAGGGGCTCGATCCGTTATGCCTTCAGGCGATGCCGCCTATGGCCGCCCAATCATGCATGTTGACGACTTTGGATGCCGAGGAGGTCTGCTTCGGATTGCGCTCGAGCAGCGCCAGGAAGTCGGCGGCCTCAATCGGTTTGCTGAAATAGTAGCCCTGCATGCGGTCGCAGCCCTGGGCCGACAGGTATTCGAACTGCTCGCGCGTCTCGACGCCCTCGGCGATGATGCGCAGCTTCAGCGTGCGGCCGAGCGAGGCGATGGCCTGGACGATGGCGGCGTCGTCAGAATCGACGGAAATGTCGCGCACAAAGGAGCGGTCTATTTTCAGCGTGTCGATAGGAAAGCGCTTGAGGTAGGACAGCGAGGAGTAGCCGGTACCAAAGTCGTCGATGGAAATGCTGATGCCCAGGTTCTTGAAGCGGCGCAGGGTCTGGATGGCGGCGTCCGCGCTTTGCATTGCCACGGTCTCGGTGATTTCGAGCTCGAGATGGTGGGCGCTGACGCCGGTATCGCGCAGAATCTGCTCGATGCGCGCGGCCAGTCCGTCCTGTTTGAACTGCGCGGCCGACACATTGACAGCGACGGAAAGGCTGTCGTAGCCGAAGTCCTGCCATTCGCGCAGTTGCGTGCAGGCTTCGCGTGCCACCCATTCTCCTATCGGGTGGATCAATCCGGTTTCGTCGGCGAGCGGAATGAAACTGTCAGGCGGCACGATGCCCAGTTCCGGGTGGCGCCAGCGGATAAGGGCTTCGGCGCTGACGATGCGCCGGGTTTTCATGTCGATGATCGGCTGGTAGGCGAGGTATAGCTGTTTGCGCGCGATGGCGTGACGCAGGTCGTTTTCGAGACGCAGGCGCTGCGATGAGCTGTGGTTGAGTTCCAGTTGATAGACCTGGAACTGGTTGCGGCCCTGCTTCTTCACGGCAAACATCGCACTCTCGGCATTTTTCAGCAGCGTCTGCGAGTCGCCGCCGTGCTGCGGGCTGAGGCTGATGCCAATGCTGACCGTGATGAAAAATTCCTGGGCATTTTGCACAAAGGCGGGACCGAAGCGTTGCATGATCCGTTCGGCCAGCGCCACCACCGCCGCGGTATCGGTGACGTTGCTGGCGTAGAGGGCGAACTCGTCCTGGCCCATGCGCGCCACCAGGTCGGACCGGCTCATGCACGCCTGCAAACGGGCGGCCACCTGGCGCATCAGCCCGTCGCCCGTGGGATAGCCGAAGGAGTCATTGATGCGCATGAAGCGGTCAAGGTCGATATAGAGCAGGGCGCCGCCCGGCGGCGTCGCATCGGTGCGCTGGATGCGGCGGTCCAGTTGTTCGCAAAAAAGGTTGCGATTGGCGAGGCCTGTCAGTTCGTCGTAGTTGGCGATCTTGGAAATCGAATTCTCCGCCTCGGTCTTGTCGCGGCGCAGCTTGGCGTGTTCGAGCTCGCGCTTGATCACCGGCAGCATGCGCTCCGGGTCGTTCTTGTAAACAAAGTCATGCGCACCGTTCTGCATCGCCGAAATGCCCACCTCCTGCGCCAGGTGGCCGGAATAAATGACGAACGGCGTTTCCTTGTTGTTGTCGCGCAATATGCGCAAGGCCTCGACCGAATCGAAACCGGGCATGGAGTGGTCGGAAATGACCAGATCCCATGCCTGCTGCGCCAGCGCGGTGCGCATGCCCTCGGCGCTATCGACACGGCGGAACTCGCACTTTTGCTCGACGCGCCGGATCTGGCTGCTGAGCAAAAAGGCGTCATCCTCGGAGTCATCGACTATGAGTATCTTGGGATTTGGTTCTTCCATGCCTCACTCCAGGATGCTTACGGTGGATGTGTCCGGGTTTGCGATCCGGCCAATCCGGTTTTCGCAGGCTTCAGGATGTTTAACGGCCGCCTTTGGGGAAACCTGAGGGGAAAAATTGCGAAAAACCTCGGGGGGGCCATGGATCGCCCCGACCTGCCGCCGCGTCTTCCGCGTTTCATTTCATGTGTCGGATCAATATTCTGTTTTTAATAGACTATTTTTTCCGCCATTTTCGAGGGCAGGCGCTGTTGATGAGCCTTATCGGCCTGTGGCGGGCATAAATGAAGCGCCGTTCGGTGCCTGGGTGGCCGGTTGACCGGGTGACGGAGCAGGGGCCTGACAGATGGGGCTTAAGTTGGCGAGGACGGCAGCCGATATTCACAAAAGTCGTCACAACATCCGGTCGTGTCCTGTCTTGCCGCGGCCCCGGGCCAGCGCCACCGGATCATTTTTCAACAGCCCACCAGTCTGCGGATGTGCGAATGAACATGATTGCAAGCGCCAGTGAGCTCACCCCGCCGTCGGCCGAGGAGCTCGACCGTGAGGCACGCAAGATCGTCGGCGAAATCGGCATTCCGCCCTGTCCGGCGGTATTGACCAAGCTGTTGCGCGAAATGCGCGAGGACGAGCCGGATTTTCCGGGCATCGGAACCATGTTGAGCAGCGACATCGGTCTTGCGGCGGCCATGCTCAAGACCGTGAATTCACCGTTTTACGGCCTCGGTCGCAAAGCCACGTCAATCAAGCAGGCCCTGATGCTGCTCGGTTTGCAAAACGTCGCGCGGCTGGTCACCGGGCTGCTGTTGCGCCAGGCGTTCGCCGTGTCGAACAATGAGGCGATGGAGGGATTCTGGACCAACGCGGCGAACATCGCCGCCGGCACCGCCCATCTCGCCCACACGCTGCGTTGTGCCGAGCGCGATGAGGCCTATACATTCGGCCTGTTTCGCGATTGCGGCATGCCCCTGCTCGCAGGCAAGTACGCCGATTACACCAATTTGCTGAGCGCCAGCAATCTCGCGCACGGCCAGGCTTTGCTTGACGCCGAAGAGGAGCGCTACGGCCTCACCCATGCACTGGTCGGCTACCACATGGCGACCAGCTGGTACCTTGCGCCCGAGCTTTGCCAGGCAATCCAGCAGCATCATGACGTGCGCCTGCTCGATCAGGGCGCGGATGGCGGCAGGGGCGGCGTGCTGGTGGCGCTGGGCATGCTGGCCGAACATATCGTGCTGATGTCCGAGGAGGACGGCGCCGCCGCCGACGGCAACTGGCCCGAGGTCGGTCAGGCGGTATTGCGCCGTCTCGATCTCACCGAGGCAGATGTTGCGCGCCTCGCCGATGATTTCCCCGAGATGCAGTCATGAACGCCGCACGACAGGTTTGTTGCAGCGCCAGCGCCATAGGCCGCCACTGATGGACCGCGACCAGCTCGGACAAAAGGAAACGGCGGACCGCCTGATCGCGGCGCTGCGCCAGGAGGAGTTCGTCCTCTTCGCGCAGCCGATTGTTCCGGTGGTCGCCGTGGCCGGCGAGCCGGCGTATCAGGAGATCCTGGTGCGTTTTCTGGAGGAGGAAGAAAAGCTGCTGCCACCGGGCAGCTTCATTCCCATTCTGGAGGGGTTTCGGCTGATGCCCTATCTTGACCGCTGGGTCGTCAACCGGACGGTGCGCTGGTTGCGCGCCATGCGCCGGGCGAGGGCCGAAGCCGGATTGCCGCGCAACAGCATCAATCTGTCACTGGACACGTTGCACGATCCGCACTTTGCGCCCTTTGTCGCCAAGCAGGTGGAGGCAGCGCACATTCCGGGCGAAACGCTGTCCTTCGAGGTCATGTGCGCCGATGCGATGCGCCTGACCGACCGCTTGTGCGTGGTGGCGGCGGAATTCAAGGCGGCCGGTTGCAGCCTGACCCTGGCTTCGTTTGACGGCGATGCCGGCTCGATGGACATGGTCAAACGGGTCATGCCCGGATTTATCAAGTTCCGCAGCGGGCTGATCGGGCGCATGGATCGGGATCCGATGGCGGCCGCACGCGTTGACGGGCTCAACCGCAAATGCCATTCGCTCGGAATACGCACCATCGCCGAGCATGTCGAGCGTCCCGAGACACTGGAAATCCTGCGCCAGACCGGCATCGACTTCGCGCAGGGATTCCTGGTCGGTTCACCGCACGCCCTCGACTGAACCGCCGGCCCGTTACCGGCTGCGGCGATTCCGCCGCACCGTTCAGACCTCAGGCTATATGCGATCGGTGGTTTTGCAGGTACCAGTCGGCCACTTGTTCGCGCGTTGTCCACCATATGCCGTCATGGCTTTTGGCGTGGGCGAGAAAATCGCGAAAAAACTGCATGCGGTGAGGATGGCCGGAAATGTGCGGATGCAGCCCTATGTTCATCATCTTCCCGGTGGCCTCGCTCTCGCGGTACAACTCGTCGAATTGCCCGCGCAGCATTTCAAGCGCGTCGCCGCTGGTCATCGCGCGACGGTGGAAAAACGTGAAATCGTTGATCTCGATCGAGTAGGGCACGTTGACGATGGGCCCCGAGGCGGTATGCACCAGATAGGGCTGGTCGTCGTTCATGTAGTCGCAGATGAAGCTGAGGCCGGCGGCGGCGAGGATGTCCGGCGTGTGCAGCGTGCTGCGCAATGACGAGGACAGCCATCCGCGGGCTTTTTTGCCCACGGTCTGCTCGTACACGCGCAGGGTTTCGGCGATCAGCTTGCGCTCCGCCGGTTCGTCAAAGGCGTAGGCCGGCAACAGTTCGCCCTGCTCGTAGTTGTGGGCCACCAGTTCCCAGCCGCGCGACTTGACGTGCTCGATGATTTCGCGCCGCTCCAGCGCCGTCTTGGCGTTCATCGTCACCGACAGCGGCACACCGGCTTGCTCGAACACATCGAACAAGCGCCAGACGCCGACGCGCTGGCCGTATTCGCGCCAGGTGAAGTTGGGAAAGTCGGCGTTGTTGGCCGGCATCGGGTCGGGCAGCATCGGCGGCCCGCCGGCGTAATAGGGCTTGTCGCCTTCCTTGACAAGGTCCCAGTACTCGCAATTCATGGTGATGATGAGGGCGAGGCGCTTGCCGCCCGGCCACTTCAAGGGTTGGCGTTTGGTAATGGGTACCCAGTCGTAAGGCATATTGGTATGGTCCGGAGATTGAAAACGGCAAGGGCTTGATTGTACACAGCCGCCTTGTCGCCGCTACGGCAAGGGCCGCAACCGTGCGCCGAGGGCTCGCCGATGGTGCATGCAGGGCGCGTCAATGGCGCCTGCGCGCGGCGCGCCGGTTTGGCTTTGCGCCGTGCGTGGCTTGATTTATGATCGCTGGCGCACGCAAGGCGCGGCGACGGCCTTTTCCCGGAAATCGGCAGAACCAGCGTCATGCGTGGCATCGCACGATTTTTCCAAAACTGCGTTTTCCTGACGAGGCAAGCGCCATGGCGCGTCCGATTTCCCTGTTGCTGATGTGCGTGTATCTGATCTGCGCCTGCTTCCAGACGGCCATGGCGGCCACTTTTTTCATCGAGCACAATCCGCCGCTCAATTTCCGCTCCGGCGACAAGGTCAGCGGCTGCGCGACCGAAGTGGTGCGGGAGGCGGCCAAGCGCGCGGGCGTGCCGGCGCAATTCGTATTGGCCTCCTGGGATGAGGGCTACGCCAAGGCGAAGGACGACGCCGGGTCGTGCATTTATTCAAAGGGTCAGGCGGGCCGAGCGCTTCAAGCTGTTCCAGTGGGTGGGCCCGATAGGCCGGGCGCGTTACTCGGTGTTTGCGCTCGAGGGCTCAGCCAGAAACTCGCCAAGGTGGACGACCTGAAGACCTTTCGCGTCGGTGCCGTCGATGATGCCCGCGCCGCTTAATTGCGCCAGCGCGGCTTTCCCAACATCGTCATGGCCAGGGGTGACGCCGATCTCGCGCGCAAACTGACGCTGGACCCGGCCGGTAGTGACGGCACAGATCTATGGATGACAGGCAGTACCGGCGCAAAAATCGTCGCCAAGAATGTCGGTGTCGGCGCTATCAGGGAGGTGTTCGCCGACCTGCTGAGCCAGGACTACTGGCTCGCCTGCAGCCTGCAAATGCCGGCCGAAACCGTGCTTGCGCTGCAGGAGGCGGTTGGCGCGATGCAAAAGGACGGAACCCTGCGCAGCTTGAGCGACCCGACGCGTTTCCTCGCGCAGTGAGTGCGCGGTGGCGGCGTCGCGGTGGCGTCGGAGGAAGGGGTCTGTGGCGGGTGTGGTGCGCGGCGAGGTTTCGAACCCCTGACGTCGCCGCCCCTCTTTTGCGACGCTTGAGGCGTTGCCGGCGGCGTGCGCGCCCGGTGAGTGCCTAAGCGGCGAATCCAAGAACGGCAAAAAAGTGGCATCCAGAACCCAGCGTAACAAAGCCGTGCCAGACCGTGTGGCCGTACCGCATTCGCGCGTCAAGCACAAAAAACACCACACCAACCGTGTAAGCCGCTCCACCTGCAACGAGTAACCCGGTGCCTTGAGGCGGCATGTGCGCGAGAAGCGGAACGGCGGCAATCAAGGCCATCCAGCCCATCAGCAGATATAGCGCCGTGGACAGCCCGGGATGCCGCGGGAGATCAAATGCCTTCAGGGTTGCACCGCAAAGGGCGAGCGCCCAGACCAAGCCGAACATATTCCAGTCGGCCGGGCCGCCCATGGCTCCGAGTGCAAACGGCGTGTAGGTTCCGGCAATGAATACGTAGATTGCGCCCTGGTCGAGCCTGAGCGCCAGGCGTTTGGTCCGACCGGCAGGAAGAGCGTGATAGAGCGTGGATGTCAGAAACAGAAAAACCAGGGTTATGGCAAAAACGCCGACGCCGATAGCACCGAAAAGACTGAGGCTGCACGATGCGATCAGGAGAAAAGGCAACGCCACAAGCGCGCCTATCAGCGCAAAGCCGTGGCTTATGCTGTTGGCGATTTCCTCGCTGCTGCTTTGCTCGCGTGGGTGCATAAGGATCATAAACGCGTGACGCACGTTGCCCGCGAACGCGCTCTGGCGAATTTTTTGCAGGCTAGTGGCCTGAGTAAATCGTCATTTCATGAAAGAGATTTCAGCTACTGTTTACCTTCGCGCTTTTCCCGCAGTTTCGCGATGTTTTGGCGCCATTCCTTGAGTTGATCATCTTCAAACTTCAGTTGTAAGGCGAGTGTTTCAATCGGGGTAAACGTTTTGTCCTCGTGTCTTCGGGCCAGCTTTCCCGGCATACGGGACATCAGGCGTTCGGCGTCTTTTTTCGGCAGGGCCTTCGCCTTGTCGAGGTAGTCTTGCGTCGGGGGTTTGAGTTCTTTGCGTTTGAGTTTCATTTCTGGCGCCTCTCACGGATATTTATGGGGAGTCGAATGCGAACGGCAGGAAAGCTCATTGCGATGCTCAGGATATGGCTTTGAAGATATTGAAATCGGCCCTGCGGGCAAAGATTACACCACGCCATACTTGCGAGATTGATGCTAAATATTTTCTAATCTGTTTGCGCATCTGACGCCGCGTTTTGCGGGAAACTGCGATAGCACAGGCAGAGCATGGTTATGTCGTCGGCTTGCGGAGCGTCTTGCACAAATTCCGCGATACTGGCACGGATTTTTTCGATCAGATTGCGCGAGTCTGGCGCATCGGCCCCCTGTACCGTGGCGAGCAGGCGCGCTTCCGAATAGAGTTGATTGCCGGTATCGAGCGCCTCGGTCACGCCATCGGTATAAAGCAGAATGCGGTCCCCGGGCGAGAGCTGCATCGCGTCGGCGGCATAGCGCGAGTCCTCGATGATACCGGCGACCAGGCCCTTTTTAAGTGACATGAAGGCCGGGGCGCCCGCAGCCCTGAGCATGATCGGCGGGTTGTGTCCGGCGTTGGCGAACAGCACCTGTCCGGTTTGCATATCGAGAATGCCGCAAAACAGGGTCACGAACATGCCGGCGTCGTTGCCTTCGCACAGCGAGCGGTTGACCGCCTCCAGAATCGCCGCCGGCGAGCGGCGGCGTACCGCCTCCATGCGCATTTGCGTGATGGTGCGGGCCATGAACAGCGCCGCCGGAATGCCTTTTCCGGAAACGTCACCAATGGCAAAAAAGAGGCGGTCAGGAGTTGCAAAAAAGGCGTCGTAAAAGTCGCCGCCGACGTTCTTGGCCGGTTCCATGATGGCCCAGGCATCGACATCGCTGCGTCCGGCGAGCAGTTGCGATCCGACGGGCAGCATGCTCAGTTGTATGGTGCTGGCGACCGACAACTCCTTTTGCAGGTGTTCAAGCGCAAGTTTGTCCTGCATGCGTTCAAGGATCATCTCGCCGTTGACGCGCATGCGTTCGGCGAGGACGTTGAGCAGGTTGCGCGCAACGCCGGGTTGCGGAATCAGGCGATCCCAGAACAGTTTTTCGTTGACCAGCAGGATGCGGCTCGGTAGGTCGGCGACGACGTAGGCGGAGACCGGTCGGCCGTCGATGATCGACAACTCGCCGAAGCAACCTCCCTCCTCGATGGGAATGAATTCGGCCGAATCCTTGCTGTCGAAATGAATGCGCAGGCGACCCGAAACGAGCAGATGAATCGCTTCGTTGCGCTGTCCGGGCTGGAGCAGTACCTCGTTGGCGGCCACTTCCCGCGTCGGGCATTCGGCGAGGGCCGCCTCGACCGAGGCGTAGGGGATGGTGGAGAACAGCTTTAATTGCGAGATGAAGCCGTTGCGCCTGCGATCCACCGGTTCGCGCCGGTCGGCGATATGCAGTGGTTTGGCTGGAACAGGGGCCTGGAAGCTGCGCCGCCGGTCGGGGCCTCGGCTATGCATTGCCGGCAAGTGTCCCGGCGCAAGCCTCAAGGTAAAGTACGTTAATGCCATCTGCGCGCTGGTAGTCAAGGCGCGACAGCATGCGACGCATCAGGTGGACGCCAAGCCCGCCGATTTGCGCATCCTCGAGGCCTGTCGGGGTGGTGTGTTCGGGCGCTTCGACGGGGTTGAAGGGCCGGCCGTCATCACGAATGACCAGCGCGGCGCCGCTTGCTGTTTTTGCCAGTTCCAGCGTGATGTCGTGCGACTTCTCGTCGTCGTAGGCGTAGAAAATAATATTGGCCACGGCTTCGTTTGCGCAGACATCCAGTTTCTGCAGCAGATCGGTACCGATATCGGCTTCGTTGGCGCTGTCCCGGAGCCACTGGCTCATGCGGCGCAATTCTTCGATGCGGTTGGTGATGACGATTCTGTCACCCAGCATGGCCGTCGTCATCGGGGATATCGAAGCTCAGGCCTGGACTGCGAGGCGTGCTTCGTCGAGTGAACGAACGATTGGAATCAGTGTGTCGATGCCGGCCATCTGCAGTACCGACGTGACACTGGCATCGGGATTGAACAGCACGATTTTGCCGCCGCGCCGTGAGATGGCTTTTGCGCTCAGCAGCAGCGTGCGTATGCCGATAGAGGCGAGAAATTCCACTGCTGACATGTCAACAATGACCGACTTCTGGTTGGCGGTGTAGCCGGTGAATTTGAGGTCTATTTCCTGGGTGCCCTGAACGTCCATGCGTCCGGCCAGTGCGATTTTCAGGATGCCGCCATCCAGCGATTCAGAGTCGATATGCATAGTTTTGAAGGAGAGTTACGTTGCAAAATTTCTTCGATTATAGGTATGGAGTATTTCAGTAATGCTACAAAGGGCGGTTTTTTTGGAGCACGAAGGGGCTGGTGCGCGGCGAGGGTTTCGAACCCCCGACCCCCGCCGTGTGAAGGCGATGCTCTACCACTGAGCTAGCCGCGCATGAGGCCACTATTTTCTCATAGGCGGCCTTGCAGGGTCAACGCGCTTGGCATGCACGCGCCTGGCATGCCCGTCGCGGCAATATCCCGGCATAATGTGGTGCAGACAGGCTTGGGGCCTGGCTATCCGGGCTTATGTCTTCGGGCGTCGGACGCGACCGGTGCGCGTTGCGCACGCAGCGCCCTCTGGCTCGCGGCAGTTCATTCAAGGAGCCGTCACATGTTCAGCAAGAGGTCATCGGCCGCAAAAAAGGTGACGCCGCTCAAAATCGGCATTTCGGCGCGGCTTTTTCATCCGGAAAAGGACAGTACGGGCATCTACAGCAAGACGCTGCATTATCTCGAGCAGTCGGTCGCGCATTGGGTCATGTCGCGCGACGTGATGGTGTTCATGGTGCCGACGATAGACAAGGACGGCTTGATCCATCGCAGCAATATCCGGTTGTCCGATTACGCCGCCCATCTTGACGGACTGGTGCTGCAGGGCGGTGCGGACATTGCGCCGCAAAGTTACGGCGAGGAACCCTTGCAGCCGGACTGGCGCGGCGACCGCACGCGCGATGTCTATGAAATGGAATTGCTGCACGAATTCATGGAAGCGGACAAGCCGGTGCTGGGTATTTGCCGCGGCGCGCAGATGATCAATGTCGCGCTTGGGGGCACGCTTTACCAGGATATCGGCACGCAACTGCCCGGGGCGATAGAGCACCGCAATGCCGACCATTACGATAACGCGGCGCACAACGTGATGTTCGAACCGGGCTCGCGCCTGGCCAAGCTCTATCCGAACCTCACCCAGGCGCGCATCAACACCATTCATCACCAGGCGGTGAAATCGCTGGGCAAGGGCCTGCTGGCCGAGGCGTGGTCGGATCCTGACCGCGTGATCGAGGCCATCCGCCTTGCCGGAGAAACTTATGTCTTTGGCGTGCAGTGGCACCCGGAGTTTTATCTGCCGGGCAAGGAGGACCAGCTCGACCCGACGCCGATACTTGACGAATTTCTGGGCGAAGTGAAGAAGCGCCTTCACTGAGCTTCCGGTCGCCACAGCGCTGTCGGGATGTGCGCCGGCATTGCGTGCAGCGGCCGCGAAAATGCGCGAAATGGACCGGCACGCACCAGGCAATCGCCCGGAAAAGCCCGCCTGGCGCGACTTTCCAGCCGGCATGGTTTTCTGGCTAAGTTCGCGCCAGGACTTTTTTCGATGCCGGTCGCTCGCGCATCAACTGGCTGACTGCGGCGTCGAGCGCCGCATTGAGTTCGGCCGGAAACAAATCCGGCGGCGCCTCGCCGCCGCCGTCACGCAGACGGTTGCGCAGTGCGTCTTCCAAGGGCTTGGCGAGCTTGCGACTGCGGCGCGGTCCGGGTGTGGACATGGGTGGAGATTACTGAAACGCCTGGATGCCGGTTTGCGCCCGCCCAAGGCGTGAAACGAACGAGAGGGCGATGCCCCCTCGTTGCTCCCCCGAATTAGCGGGCGCGATCGACCGCATCACTGAAACGCCTGGATGCCGGTTTGCGCCCGCCCAAGGCGTGAAACGAACGAGAG
>CAYLPI010000058.1:0-800 GCA_964385505.1 uncultured Bordetella sp. | reverse complement strand
GCGCGATCGACCGCATCACTGAAACGCCTGGATGCCGGTTTGCGCCCGCCCAAGGATTAACGCATGAATGTCATGCGTGCCCTCATAGGTATTGACCACCTCGAGGTTGACCATGTGGCGGATGATGCCGAATTCGTCCGAGATGCCGTTGCCGCCGAGCATGTCACGCGCGACGCGGGCGATGTCGAGGGCCTTGCCGCAGGAGTTGCGCTTCATGATCGAGGTGATCTCGGGCGAGGCCGTGCCCTCGTCCTTCATGCGGCCAAGGCGCAGGCAGCCTTGCAGGCCCATGGTGATTTCGGTCTGCATGTCGGCGAGTTTTTTCTGGATAAGCTGGTTGGCGGCGAGCGGGCGGCCGAACTGCTTGCGGTCCATGACGTACTGGCGCGCGCGGTGCCAGCAGTCCTCGGCCGCGCCAAGCGCGCCCCAGGCGATGCCGAAGCGCGCCGAATTGAGGCAGGTGAACGGGCCTTTGAGGCCTTTGACCTCGGGCAGCAACTGGGCTTCGGACACTTCGACATTGTCCATGACGATTTCGCCGGTGATCGAGGCGCGCAGGCCGAACTTGCCGTGTATCGCCGGTGCCGACAGGCCTTTCATGCCTTTTTCAAGAATGAAGCCGCGGATCTCGCCGTCGTCGGTCTTCGCCCACACCACGAACACGTCGGCGATGGGTGAATTGGAAATCCACATTTTTGAACCGCTGAGGCTGTAGCCGCCGTTCAGCGACTTGGCGCGCGTCAGCATGCCGGCCGGGTCGGACCCGTGGTTGGGTTCGGTCAGTACGAAGCAGCCGATCC
>CAYLPI010000057.1:0-21302 GCA_964385505.1 uncultured Bordetella sp. | reverse complement strand
GTACTGGAACGCGCCGGCGCAGCACGTACTCGGTTTGGTACTGCGGCAGGCGCTCGTAGTCCTGAAAATAATAGTCGCGCACCAGTTCGCGCTGCGCCGGCGCGTTCCAGTACTCGCCCATCAGGTTGCCGTAGGCGCTGACCCCGCTTGTGGGCACACCCGGCGGCATGATGCGCGCGGCACGCAGTTCATCAACGCAACCCCAGAAGTAAAAATGCTCCAGCGTACGCTGCGTCAGGTTCTGACCCTTGGGAATGCGCTGCGGCGTGGGGTAACGCTCGACCAGCGCGCAACTGACACCGCGTTGCCCGAGTTCAACCGCGAGTGCGACGCCGACCGGTCCGCCGCCGACAATGACCACCTGAAACTTTTCTGCCATGACCATCCCGATTGAATTGAAATTCTGCTTTATCGCGCCGGCGGTCTTCCGCGTCCGCGACCCGCGGGGTGCAACCCGCCATGTGCGACCCGCGATGTGCGACCTGCGATGTGCGACCCGCCATGTGCGACCTTGCGGTGTGCCTGCTAGATGCGCATGATGTGGTCGGGGTTGAGCTCCGCCACCGAGGCGCAGCCGAGCAGGGTAAGCACGCGCTCGGTTTCGTCGCGCAGGATGGCGAGCGCTCTCGCCGCGCCCGCTTCGCCGCCGGCGGCCACGCCGTAGAGCGTTGCTCGGCCAAGCAGCACGCCGTCGGCGCCGAGCGCCAGCGCCTTGACGATGTCGCTGCCGCGGCGAAAGCCGCCATCAATGAGCACGGTCAGTTCATCGCCCACCGCCGCCACCACCTCGGACAGCACATCGATGCTCGCCGGCGCACCGTCGAGCTGGCGCCCGCCGTGATTGGATACGACCACGCCGTCGGCGCCGGCGGCCTGCGCGCGCTTTGCGTCTTCAGCGGTGAGCAAGCCCTTGACCAGCAGTGGCCCCTGCCACAGGCCGCGCATCCAGGCGATATCGGCCCAGTTGAGCGTGAGGTTGCGGCGCGAGCGGGTAAATTCCGCGAGATCGTGCGCGCTCGCACCGGGGGGCAGAAACTCGGCGATGTTCTCGAGCCGAGGCATGCCGCGCCCGAGCCATACCGAGGCGAGCCAGCGCGGATGGGTGAGCCCGTCCCACACCACGCGCGGCGTGAGGCGCACCTCGTGCGCGAAGCGGTTGGCGAGGTCGCGCTCGCGCTTGCCGTTGATGAGCGAATCGACGGTGACCACCAGCGCCTGGTAACCGGCCGCCTGCGCACGCGCGATCTGGCGCTCCCACAGCGGGCGCTGGTCCCAGCAATAGAGCTGGAAGAATTTGACGCCGTCGCCGCCTTCTGCGGCCACCTGCTCAAGCGAATTGTTGGCAGGCGACGGGTGCACATAACCGACGCCCCCGGCCGCCGCCGCGCGCGCAAGCGCGAGGTCGGCGTCACGCCAGAAAATGCCGTTAAGGCCGGTGGGACCGATCAGGAAGGGCACCGACAGACGGTGGCCGAAAAGATTCACCGACAAATCGCGCGTCGCCTTGCCGGTCAGCATCACCGGCCGCAGACGATAGCGTTCGAACGCGACACGATTGTCGCGTAGCGTCACCTCGTCCTCGGCACCGCCATCGAGATAATCAAAAATCACACCGGGCAGGCGAGCCCTGGCCAGACCGGCGAGGTCGGCGATATTGCGGGCATTGCGGATTGCGGCAGCGGACATGGGATGGAATGACGGTTTGTGGCGGCGAAGCGGTGGCGCAGTTTAAACCAAACGCGCCCTTGCGCCGCACCGCCTGTTCCGCCACCGCCACCGATGGGCGATAATTGCAGCGTGTACAAACCATTTCCGGCACTGAGCGCACCGGCGCGGGCCTTGATGCTGGCCCGCGCCCAACTCGTGTTCGCCACCCTGTGCTGGGGCTCGAGCTGGGTGGTTGCGCGCGGCCTCGACACGGTAATGCCGCCGGTGGCCTTGTCGTTCTGGCGCTGGCTGGTTGCCACGCTGGTCATCCTGCCCTTTGCCTGGCCGCACCTCAAACGCGACGCGGCGACGCTGCGCGCCAGCTGGAAGTTGCTGGTGTTTCTTGGCGTCGTCGGCACCAGCGGCTTCAGCACCCTCGGCTACCTGGGCCTCACCCACACCACCGCCACCAACGCCTCGCTGCTCAACGGCGGCATGCCGGCGCTGATCATCGGCATGGGCGCGCTGCTCGACCGCGCCTGGCCGCCGCGGCGGGTTGCCATCGGGCTCGCGCTGGCGATGTGCGGCACCTTGTACATGGTCGCCCAGGGCGATTGGCGCACGCTCACCAGCCTGCAGTTCAATGTCGGCGATGCGCTGGTGCTGGCCGGGATGACAGGCTGGGGCATGTACACCTGTGCGCTGCGCTGGCGGCCGGCCGGCCTGCACCCCTTGAGTTTTTTTGCCGTGACCGCAGGTGCCGGCACGCTGGCGACGGTGCCGCTTTACCTGTGGGAACACGCGGGCAACCCGATGACCGTATTAAACGGCACGGTCATCGGCGCCACGCTCTACCTTGCCATCGCCTGTTCCGTGCTCGCCTTCATGGCCTGGAACGCCGCGGTAGTCGTGGCCGGCGCGCAGACCGCGGCGCTGTACAACAACCTGGTGCCGATTTTCGGCGTCGCAATGGCAATGCTGTTTCTGGACGAAATGCCGCATGCCTACCATGTCGTCGGGGCGGTGCTGGTTTTTCTGGGCGTTGCGCTGGTATCGCGACGACAGGCGCAGACCGGCGTGTAAGATTCGGGCAACGTTGCCGTTCAATATCATTACCATCACTGCAACAAGGGGAAAAACCATGCTGAAAATATGGGGACGCACCAATTCGATCAACGTACAAAAAGCGCTGTGGTGTCTGGATGAACTCGGGCTCCCCTACGAGCGCACCGACGCCGGCATGGCCTTTGGCGCCGTCAACGAGCCGTGGTACCGCGCCATGAACCCCAACGGCCGCGTGCCGGTCATCGACGACGAGGGCTTTGTGTTGTGGGAATCGAACGTCATCGTGCGCTACCTCGCCGCCAAACACGCCGCGGGCACCCTCTACCCGGAGAAAATCACCGAGCGCATGAATGCCGAGCGCTGGATGGAATGGTGCTCGAGCACGCTCAACGCGCCTATAACCGCAGTGTTCTGGCAGCTCATACGCACCCCTGCGGACAAGCGCGACGCCAAGGCCATCGCCGAGGCCGTGAAAACCTGCGGCGAGTTGTTCGGCATGCTGGACGCGCACCTGGCCGGCAGGCAATTCATCACCGGTGAGCGCTTTACCATGGGCGATATTCCCACCGGATGCTATGCCTACCGCTGGATGGCGCTGCAGGTGGAGCGGCCGGTACATCCCAACCTTGAGGCCTGGCTGGAGCGCCTGAAGCTGCGTCCGGCATTCCGCAAGAACGTGATGCTGCCGCTGACCTGAGCGTTAAACCTCCTCGTTTGCGCCAAGCCATAGGCTGGAGATGGCCGCCTGGCGCCGGTTTCCAGCTTATGACCCGGCCGGCCTGGGTGCCGGCTTGACGCCAAGACGAGCGTCGCGCTCGGCCTTGGGCAGGCGCGCGAGTTCACGCACTACGGCATAAAATTTCGCAAGATCACCGCCTTGCTCGGCCAGCAAGGCGCGAAAGCCCGGCACCAGTTCGGCGTAAGCAGCGACCGACGCGAGGTGGGCGTTGTTGGGGCTTTGCGCAAAAAAGCGGTCGTAGCCGGCAAAGCCGGCCCAGCCTGACGACGCCTTGAGGGCATCGTAATCAACGCGCATTGCGGCAAAGGCCGCCGCCTTGCGCGCGCGCTTGGCATCTGCACTGATGTCCTCGGCATACAAGGCCTCCAGCCGCGCACGATAGCCCAGTACCAGCGCGATGAATTCGCGCCTCCGGTTCTGGAAATCCTCATACAGCTTTAGCTGCCCCGGCGTGCCCTCGCGCCGCAGCCAGCGCCGCACGCCCTCATCCTCGACGGCGACGGCGAAGGATTCGTTGAACACCGTGTCGCCGCCAAGGTAAAACTGCTGGTGGGCGAGTTCATGAAACAGCAGGCGCGCCAGTTCCGGCTCGGGATAATTGATGAAGGTATTGAGCACCGGGTCGTTGAACCAGCCCAGCGTCGAGTAGGCCGGTACACCGCCGACATAGACATCGACGCCGCGTGCACGCCGCTCTGCGGCCTGGCGCTCCGCGTCCTGTTGCGAGAACCAGCCGCGATAACTGACGCATCCGGCTATCGGAAAGCACGACTGTTCCGGCTTGACCGAAAACTCCGGCGCGGCAAACACATTCCATACGACAAAGGGCCGTCCGAGGTCGGCATAAGCGCGATAACTGCCGTTGTCGGGCAATGCCAGTTCTCGGCTGGCAAAATCGCGAATCTTCAGGACGCGCGCGAGTCGCGTTTTCAGCGCCGGTGTCAGCGCCGGGTCCTCGAGGCGCTCGGCGATGGGACGGGCGCTGCGCATCAGTTCCAGTTGCCCGGATACGGCCTGGGCGTAATAGCCGAGTGTCGTGCAAGCGCACAATGGCAACAGTGCCAGCACACCGGCGAGATTGCGCAGGCTGCGGCCGATCCGGTCAGGCGCGCTCATTGCGTGAATTCTCCCTCGCGCAGGAAATTCGCCGCCTGTGCCGCCACCTCGCCAGAGAACAGCATGCCGCTATGACTGACCGGCAGCACAATGTGGTCGGCGAGGCCGGGCATGCGCGTTTCGGCAATGGTGACCACCCCGTCGTTGTCACCGGGCAGAGAGACAAACAAATGTGCCAGCCCGAACTGGTCGCTGCCGGCGATCATGCCGATCTCGCCGCGCAGCGTCCAGCTTTGCGGTGTTTCCCACACGGCGGCGCTGCGCCCGAGCAGCGGCCGTCCGAAATCGTGCGCGGCTACGCGGGAGCCCGCCTCGGACCCGCCGACCGGCGAACCGAGCAGCACCGTGCGCCCCAGCCTGCCGTCGGTGGCATCCTGCAGATAGCGCAGGATCACCAGGCCGCCGAGGCTGTGGCCGAGCAGGTGGATGCGTCCGGCCGATTCGGGCAGTGCTTCGATCGCGCGGCCGAGGCTGGCGGCATTCTCGGCGAGGCCCTCGTCCATGGACGGATAACCGAAGGTGTGCGCACTGAAGCCGGCGGCATCGAGTTTGTGGGCGAGGAACTGCATCGCCAGGCGATTGAGCCACAGGCCGTGCAACAGCATTACGGTTTCACGCATGATCGACAATGGCTCTGGTTGGCGTCCGGATGGCCGGTGAGGTCAGGATTTAGCGCGGCCTGGGCGCGGGTCGCAACAACTGCAGGCCCACCAGCTGCGGCAGAATGGCGAACAGGATATACCCGTGCGCATAACTGCCGGTCAATGACACCACGAGGCCGAAAACCGGCGGGCCGAACATCGAACCGGTGAAGGTGAATACCTGCGTCGCGCCGGTGATGCTGGCGACGCGACCGGGCGGCGCCATGCGCGCGACCTCGGCAAGATACACGCCGTTCCACGCCGCCGCCGTCGCGGCATAAAGCGCGGCCACCAGCACCACCCAGCTCACCGGCCATTGCGCACTGAAGCCGGCGACGACAAAACCGAAAAACGACATGCCTATGCCAAGGCCGGCGAGTACGTGACGCGGCTTGAACAGGCGGTCGGCGACAAGCCCCCAGACCACACGCGCAAACACGCCGGCCATGCTGGCGGCCGAAAAAATCAAACCGGCGACGACCAGCGAATATCCCAGTTCGAGCTTGAGATAGGACACGAGGTAGGTCAGCAGGCACAATTGCACCGCCGCATACACGGTTGACGCAATCGCCAACTCGCGCATGCGCCGCTCGCCCCAGACTTCGGCCAGCGGCGACAGGATGGCGGACAGGTCTAACACCGCCTGCGGCGTAAGACCGCCGTCGTAGATGCGGCGAAACGGCTGCAATACGGCGATGAGCACAAAAAACGCGCAGGCCACGACCAGCAGGGCGACGTGCCAGCTCATGAACAGCAGCAGGGCGGGCAGCGCCAGGCCACTCAGCGCCGCGCCCAGCGGCACTCCGGTCTGCTTGATCGAGAACACCATCACGCGCACGCCGGGCGGCGCGGCGCGCGCGAGTATCTGCGATGTGGCCGGATTGACCACGCCGTTGGCACCACCGATGAGAATCATCGCCGCGAACACCAGCGCGATGTGCGCGCTCGCGCCCAGCGCCAGCCCGGACACGATGACCAGGGCGACGAACTGGAACAGCCGTATCGGCCCGAAGCGCGCGATCAGCACGCCCGCAGCAAGTCCGCTCAGCATCGCCGCGACATAGGTCGCGGATACCAGCACGCCCACCGCCGTCGGTGCAAAACCGAAATCCGCCGCCGCGACCGGTGCCAGCACCGCCGGCACCGCCATGGCCATGGACGCCAGCGATTGCACGCCCAGCGTCATCGCCACAGTGGTCACCAGTTGCCTGGTGCTCAGTTGCGGCGGGTGTCCGCCCGCAGCCCTGCCGCCACCTTCGCTCAACGCGTGCTCAATGCACGCTTGGGAACACAGACCGGAACCGGGCGCATGCTCACTCGACGTCAATGGCGCCGTTGGCGCTCACGCTAATGGTGCTCTGGCCGCCCTCCAGCGGCGGCGGCGCGACCTCGGCCGAGGCGGCCAGTGCACGCGATGTCATGTAGGGACGCGGCTGCGGTGCGAAGCCGCCGGTGTTGAGCGCCAGCCTGCGGATCTTGTAGCCACGACCGGCCAGTGACTGGCGCACGATGTCGGCGCGGGCGCGGAATGCCGCGACGGCCTCGGTGATCAATTCATTCTCGGTCTGGCGGCGCAGTTCGTTTGACACGACGAAGGACACGCCGCCCAACTGCATGGCCGATTGCAGCTTGCCGATCAGCGCAGCGGCGGCGGCAAAATCCTTGCTGTCGATGCGGATCTCGGCACGTCCGCGCCAGCCGGTCAGCTTGTTTTGCCGGTCATAAACGGGATAGGTCTGGTTGCCGCCGGAACGGGCGCGCACGCTCTTGAAGTCCGCAGCACTTTTTAGCGCGTCGCCAAGAATACGGTTGAGCGTATTGGCGAGTTGCGCCGAACTGGCATCGGTCAGTTCGGCGTATAGCGTGGCGTTCAAGGTGTCGTTGGCGACTTCGCGCTGCGCCTCGGCTCCGAACTCGATGCTGCCGCCTGACGCAGGCGCCGCCGCCGGTTGCGCCTGGGCCGGCTGGGCCGTCGCGAGGCAAAGCGCCAGCACGCCGAGGCAAAAACCTGACGCGGTGCGCATCAACGCCCCGAGGCCAGGCGGGCGAACTCGAATGACAGTGTCACCGGCCGCTGGTTGAGGTTGGTCCAGACCATGCAGACATCGGCGGCACCCTTGGGCGCATAGGTTCCGGAGAGGATGCTCACCTTGTCCTTTTTCACCGGATAGACCAGCTTCCCGGCGTCCTGGTACTGGATGTTGAAGCTTATCGGCGCGTCGGTGCGAAACCAGTAGCGCAGGTTTTGCGCCGCCGACAAGCCTATGCACTCCTTGTGCGCAGCCGAGCTGTTGAGCGTCTTGGTCACCGTCTTGACATTGACGTTGGGCTGGGCGAGCGCCAGATTGAAATTTGCGGACAAGACAAAGCCCAGCGCCAGCGCCAGACCCAGCGCCAGACCCAGCACACCGCAAGACCAAGCGGACCGTCCGTATGCAATCGTGTTCATGTTGATGCTCCTGGTAAAGCCGGATTCCCGTCAGGCAAAAATGCGTGCCGGGCCTGCGCTAGCCTTTTTTCGCCGGCTCGTTCATTTGCTGCCGTGCGCGCGCAAAGTCGGCGGACTCCTTGTCGTAGGCGCGCTTCGCCTCGGCCGCGCGGGCCTTCGCGGCGGCGAGTTCTTTTTTCGATTTCTCGGCAACGACACGCGCCTCGTCGGCCTGCTTTTGCACCGCCTTGTAAGCCAGTTCGTCCTGCAGCACCTGCCGCTCGGCCTGTTGCACGCGCTGTTCGGTCTGGGTCGCGGCCTGGCGCGCGAAATCGACGCGTTGCTGGCCGTCGAGCAAGGGGTCCTGGCGCGGGCGCCGCTCCTCCACCGGGGCTTGCGCGAGCGCGTGCCCGGAGACCGCACAGAACAGCATGGCAAGCAGGGGAATCGGAAGGCGCATTGGTATACAACGTTGCCGCAACAAGCCGGATGACAGATTCTACCCCAGCGGGTTGCGCCCACGTTCCGCGCCAGGTCAAACCCGGATCAGACAGGGGCAGGGGCCACAGCCGGATTCCAGGGCAGCACCAGCGCCAGCCGGTCGAGTACCGCAAGGACCGCCGCCACATCCTGCGGCCGCGCGTTGCGCTCCTTGGCGACACAGGCACTGATCAGTTCATCGAGTTCCGGCGGTACGGCGACAAGTGTCGAGACGCGGCGCGGCACGGCGTTGAGGATCTGGTTGGTGAGGTCGTGATCACTGCCGCTTTCAAACAGCTTGCAGCCGGTGATGATGAAAAACGCCACCGCCCCCAGCGCGTACAAATCCGCACGCGCATCGGCATCGGCGGGGTTGCGGATGCGCTCTGGCGCCATGTAGAGCGGGGTGCCGAGGATACGCATGTGCTGCGTCAGGTCGCGCTCGTCCGGATTGGCGATATTTTTCACCAGTCCGAAATCGAGCACTTTGACGACATCGTCCGTGCCGCCGATGCGGCACAGCATGATGTTGTGCGGCTTGATGTCGCGATGAACCAGGCCTTGCGCATGCGCCTCGGCCAGCGATGCGCATACCTGGCGCAACAGGTGCACGGCGCGCGCGAGCGGCAACGGCCCCTCCCGCCCCACCAGTTCGGCCAACGACTCGCCCTCGAGATATTCCATCGCATAGTAAAACCCGCCGTCCCCGGTCGGACCGTAGTCGTAGATCTCGATGGTATTGGGGTGGGTGAGGCGGCTCGCCAACTGGACCTCGCGCTCGAACCTGGCGATGGATTCATCCGTTGCCATGTGCTTTTTGAGTATTTTCACCGCGACCGGGCGCTTCAGCAGGGCGTGACGCGCACGGTAGATATTGCTCATGCCCCCCTCTGCGATGGCCTTCTCAATCGTGTAGGGGCCGACCCGATGTTCCGCCTGACGCCGCAGACGCACCACCGAAAGGGATGAGAAATAAGCCGCGGCCATCGCCAGCACGAGCAGGCCGAACAGCGCGACAAAGGTGATGTCAAGGTAGCGCAGCGGTGCGTAGGCTTCCTCGACGCCGACCTCGAACGCGATACCCATTTCATATTCGGGCAGCCACTTCCATGCGCCGATGACCTCGGCGCCGCGGTAGTTGCGGTACGGGTCGAGCAGCACGCCGCGTCGCGCCGCCGGCTCCGCCGCACCACGGCTGGCAATCGCCTGGTAGGCAAGCCGCGTCAGCGGCCGCTCGACCGATGATGCCGGCACATGGCCGGCTTGCAGGTCGCCGCCGGGGTCGCGCACCTGCACGCGCAACATGGCACTCTCTGTCGGCCCGATCAGGCCGGAGGCGCGCATGACCGCGACAAAGCGGCTCTCGGACAACATCACTCCGTTTTCATCAAAGGCATAGGCCTCGCCGGTGCGCCCGGGACGCGCCACCGCCAGAATCCTGCCAAAATGGTCATCGGCGAACTTGCCGAAACCGAGTACCGCCACTACCCGCCCCCCGGCATCCCGCACCGGCGCCTTGACCCAGGCCACCGGCCGCTCAAACATGAAGCGGCGGGCTTCGGCGAGGCGGTCGCGCTCCGAGTAGGGACGCACGAACTTGCTGCTGCCGGCAAACACGTCGGAAATGTGGCGCATGAAGGTATCGGTCTGCACGTGCAAGCCGCAGTAGGCGTCGAATTCCGAGGTAACGATAAAGCCGTCGCGATCTATGACGTTGACCGCGACACTGCCCTCCTCCTTCAAAAAAGGCCGCAGGCGGTCGAGCAGTATCCTGCGAAATGTCGATGTGCACAGAGCCTGCGACACGGCGCCCTGTGCGCGCAGCTGCATCAAGCCCTCCACTGCGGTGCGCACGGCGGGGTCGGCTGCCCAGCGCCCGGCATCGGATTTTTTTTCATCGATCCAGATCTCCAGCGCCTTGGACTCGGCGTCAAGCACGGTCTGCAGGCTGCCGGCGCGCAGTTCACGCAGCGAGTCGCGCACGCCGGCATAGGTCCACCAGCCCATCCCTGCAAGGATCACAAACAGCAGCAACGCGGCAAGGCCGCGGCGCAGCGGCGTGCCCATCACGCCGAGCGCCAGCTTCGTCCCGGCGCCCATGACGGGAACAGGAGCCGGGCGTTGCTTTGCGGCCTTGAGCAGAGCGGCATCGGTATGCATGCTGGAAATCATACTCCGGCGTGCGCATCAGCCTGCGCCGGCGCCGCGCCCATGCGGTTATCATTTCGAAATGACGACCATTACGATACCCGCGGCAAGCATCGGCTTCATCGGCGCCGGCCGCCTTGCGACCGCGCTAGCATGGGGATTTTCGCGCCACGGCTGCAACGTGGTCGCCGCGGCCAGCCGCACGCGCGCATCGGCCGAACGGCTTGCGGCCGGCGTGGCTGGCTGCACGGTGCTGGACACGGCACAGCAGGTCGCCGATGCGGCGGACCTGGTGTTCATCGGCGTCAACGACGCGGCCATCGCTCCCGTCTGTGCGCAGGTGCGCTGGCGGCCCGGTACGGCGGTCGTGCATTGCAGCGGTGCGACCGAAGTCGCAGCGCTCGCCACTGCCGCGACGCAGGGCGCGCAGACCGGCGGCTTTCACCCGCTGCAGACCTTTGCCGACCCGGAAGCCGCACTCGCATCACTGCCCGGTTGCACCGTGTCGATCGAGGCGGCGCAACCGCTGCTGGCAACGCTGCAGGCGCTGGCGGCGCTGCTCGGCTGCCGCGCCATCACGCTGCCGCCCGGTGCGCGCGTGCGCTACCACGCCTCGGGTGCCTATGCCTCGCAATATGTCGTCGCGCTGCTGGCCGAGGCGGCAAAGTTGTGGGCGTCGTTCGGCGTCGCCGAGGCAGATGCCATACGCGCACTGTTGCCGCTGTTGCGCGGTACCGCAGCCTCGGTCGAAAAAGCCGGACTGGTGCAGGGCATGCCGGGGCCGGTATCGCGCGGCGACCTCGTCACCGTCAAACGCCACCTTGATACGCTGGATGCCTTTGATGCCGGGGCGGCCGGGCTTTACCGTCAACTGGCGTTGCGCACGGTGTGGCTGGCCGAAGCCAGGGGCGTGCTGAACGAAGAACAACTGGCCCAATTGCAGCAGTGGCTGGACGCCAACGACACCGCACGCAACAGCGCACGCGACTGAGGGCATCATCTGGAAAGGCCCGATTGGCGGCCCTTTCCAGCCATCGTGCACACGGCCGCAGCCGCGGGCGGGAATGAAAATCCTACTTTGCCGCGTCGTCCAGTCCGGCCCTGACCTCATTGAAACGGGCGCCGACGACACGCTGGCCACTGGCCAGAAACGTGGTCGGCGTGCCGTCGATGCGCATCTTGCGTCCGAGTTCGAGGTTCCGGTCTATGGGATTGTCGCAATTGCGCGCGACCGAGGTCGCGCCGCCGCCGATCATCAGGTCGGTCCAGGCCTTGGCGCGATCCGACGCGCACCAGACGGCCTTGGACTTGTCAACGGAGTTCTGTGACAGGATCGGATACAGGAAGGTGTACACCGTGATGTCGTCGAGCTTGGCGAGGTCCTGCTCGAAGCGCTTGCAATAGGGGCAGTTCGGATCGGAGAACACCGCAATCTGGCGCTTGCCGTTGCCGCGCACCACCTTCACCGCCTGGGCGAGGGGCAGGTCGTCGAACCTGACCGCGGTAAGCTTTTGCAAGCGCTCCTCGGTCAGGTTCTTCATGTTGCGGCCGTCAAGCACATTGCCGGAAAAAACATAGGTGACCTTGTCGTCGGTGTAGAGCAGCTCGTCACCGACGCGCACCTCCCACAGCCCGAAGTAAGGCGTCTTCACCACGCTCTCGACCTTGATACCCTGCACCCTGCTCTCGAGGGTCTTCTTGATCAGCACCTCATTCGCCTGCGCCGCCGTTGCGCCCAGCACCAGCGCGGCGAAAATGAGGGATTGGACGGCTCTTGACATGGTGATTCCTTTTTCGATTTTTCAGTTTCAGCGGCGCAACCATCAACTATCAACTATCAGGAACTATAAGGAACTACAAGGAACTAAAAGGAACTAAAAGGCGGATCACCCGCATCGACATTCCCGGCTTAACGGCAGCATCGGGCCCAAACTCAAGGGCTCAAGCAATCAATCACTCAACCCTGGAACTCAACCCTGGAACCCAACCCTGGAACTCAACACGGGAACTCAACCCAGGGCCCGGCGCACCAGCAAGGTCTTTAAGACTGGCGAAGCGGCGCTTAAGTTCAGCCCGGCGTTGCGCAACCAGGCGATTGGCGCGGCGCGCGATCCGAACAGCCTCGCCAGCGCGTCGGTCGTCCAGCGCATGGCGAGTATATCCTCGGCCCGCGCACGCTGATAGCGGCGCAACAGCGAGAAATCGCCGCAACTGCGAAAGCGATCGCGCTTGGCCAGGATGCCGGCCAGCGCATGCGCATCGGCAAACCCGAGGTTGACGCCCTGCCCGGCAAGCGGGTGCACGGTGTGTGCGGCGTCACCGACAAGCGCGAGGCCGGGCCGCACCATTTGCGCGGCAATGCTGCGCGACAGCGCAAAGGCGGCCGGCGCGCCCAGCAGCGTCATGGCGCCGAGCACATCAGCGCCGGCGCCGGCGACCCGACGCGCCAGTGCAGCGGGCGCCATGGCCAGCAGTTCCTTTGCATGCGCCGCAGGTGTCGACCACACCATGGAAATGCGCCGGCCGGGCAGCGGCAGCCACGCCAGTACGCCCTTATCGTTGAACCACTGGCGCGCAATACCGTCGTGCCCGAGCGCGCAATCGAAATTGGCGACCACGCCGAGCTGGTCGTAGGGCTGCACCTCGATCTGCATGCCAGCGGCCTCACGCAGCCAGGACTGCGCGCCGTCGGCGGCTACGAGCAGGTCGGCCCGCAGCAGCGCGCCGCTGTCGAGTTCGAGCGCGTTGTCATCACCGAGCAGGCGAACGCAGCGCGCGGGGCAATGCAGCGCGACCTTGCCACCGGTCTGCAGCAGGCGCCACAAGGCGGACTGCACGCGCCCGGATTCGACTATCCAGGCAAGTTCGCCGACCGCGCACTCGTAGGCGGAAAAATCAATGCGCGCCCCCGCGGCGTCGCCAAACACGCGCATCGCCAGCACCGGCGACAGGCGTTGCGCATCAATTGCCTGCCAGGCGCCAAGTTCGCCGAGAAAGCCGACACTCGCGGGACTGAGCGCGTAGATGCGACTGTCCCAGTCATCGCCTTCGGCCTGGCGCGCCGGTGGCGCGGCATCGACGAGGGCCACGCGCAGATCCGGATCGCGCCGCGTCAGGGCGAGCGCCAGACTGGCGCCGACAAGGCCGGCGCCGACGATGAGGACATCAAAACGGGGGGTGCGCGGAGACATCTCAGAATTCAATTTTGCAGTCGCCGGCGGACGGGCGCGAGCGGCGGAAGGAACGGGGGCATGCGCGCATTGTAGCCCCGCAGCCCGGATGGGCGGGCGGGTTCGCGCAGCTCAGGCGGCGAGCGGCTGGGCGCGGATAAAGACGCGCTCTTCCTTCATCGTCTGCCCCAACAGCTTGACGATGGCAAACACCGCTTCCAAGTGCGGCGTCGGCACCCCGGCGATGCGGCCAAGCTCGATCACCGCACCGACCAGCGCGTCGATCTCCGGATCACGCCCGGCTTCGATGTCCTGCAGCATCGAGGTCTTGTGCTTGCCGACTTTTTCAGCGCCGGCGATGCGTTTTTCCAGCGTCACCCGCAGCGTCACACCGAGCTTGTTCGCCACCGCCTCGGCCTCGCGCATCATGCTTGCCGCAAGTTCGCGCGTGAGCGGAAAGCGACAGATATCCTGCAGCGTCGAATGCGTCAGTGCGCTCAAGGGGTTGAAGGTGAGGTTGCCCCACAGCTTGAGCCAGATCTCGGCGCGCACATTGTCGAGCACCGGCGACTTCAGACCGGCGCGCTCGAACACGGCCGACAAGGCCTTGACGCGCTCCGATGCGCTGCCGTCGAGCTCGCCCAACGGGAAGCGTTCGCCCTCGATATGGCGCACCACACCGGGTGACAGCAGTTCACAGGCCGGATAGACGACGCAGCCGATGATGCGCGCCGGATCAATCGCGGCGCCGATGGCCCCGGACGGGTCGACGCTGCGTACGATGGTGCCCTCGAGCGCGGGCAGCATGCCGGCCGGAAGCCGCTGAAAATACCACCACGGAATGCCGTTCTGCATCGGCACGATGATGGTCTGCGCGTGACAAATCGCGGCGATGTCAGCGGCCACTACCTCCACCTGGTGGGCCTTCATGGCGAGAATGATGACATCCTGCATGCCGGCATCGGCGATGCGTGGCGCGACCTTGATGTTGCGAACCACCTGCTCGCCACCGTCATGGTTGATCAGCTTCATGCCGTTCCGGGCGATGGCCTGAAAATTGGCGCCGCGCGCCACCAGCGTGACCTTTTCGCCGGACAAGGCCAGCTTCGCGCCCACAAAGCCGCCAATGGAACCCGCTCCGACGATGCAGATTTTCATGCTGATTCTCCTGAGCGCGGCTCCAGGCGCCACGGCGATGGAAATCAGCATAATCCAGAGCCGAATTCGACGCAATCAGTTTGTCAAATTCAGTTTGACAAACTGATTGCGGATTGCATGCCTTTGTTTTCTTGACAAAGTTTGCCGCCAGACGGGATAATAGCAGGCTTCACTTTGCGGCTTCCACGCACTTTGCCGCAAAATAAGGCCCAAATTCCCGGTGATATAGCTCAGTTGGTTAGAGCACAGCACTCATAATGCTGGGGTCGGTGGTTCAAATCCACCTATCACCACCATCACAGCACGCGCATTTTGCGCCAGACCGGTTCGGCAACGGACGAAACAGCCGCCGGCATCGCCCGCCCCTGCACCGCGCCATAGACACTGCGTACAATCACCGCATGTACTGTCAACATATAGAAGCGATTACCCATTTGTACCGCTTTACCGCTTTACCGCTGGACCGCATCATGAACAGCGCGACCCTCCATTCCGGTGACCTTGCTCATGCGTAGATATCTGCTGCTGTTGCTCACCTTCGTCACCGCCGGCACGGCGATGGCGATACCCGCATACGCACAGTTTCGCAGTATCCCGGATGAAACCCGGCGCGCCACCATGACCCATATGCGCGACATGGTGGTCTATCTCGACGGCACTGCGGTGAACCTCGCCGCAGGGGCACAGATTCGCGGCACCAACAACATGCTGATCCTGCCCACCCAGTTGCCGCGCGACTCGCTGGTGAAGTACCAGACCGACTCCACCGGCCTGATTACCCGCGTCTGGGTGCTCAGCACCGAAGAAGCCGCGCAGCGCGACAAGCCCAAGCCCTGAAAAGACTGCGACCGCATGGCGAAAAAGCTGTACATCAAGACCTTCGGCTGCCAGATGAACGAGTATGACTCGGCGAAAATGGCCGACGTGCTCGCCGACGCCGACGGCTATGAGCAGACCGACGATCCGGCCGAGGCCGACCTGATCCTGTTCAACACCTGCTCCGTGCGCGAGAAGGCACAGGAAAAAGTGTTCAGCGACCTTGGCCGCGTGCGACCGCTCAAACTCGCCCGCCCCGGCCTGCTGATCGGCGTCGGCGGCTGCGTCGCCAGCCAGGAGGGGGCCACAATCGTGTCACGCGCCCCGTACGTCGATGTGGTGTTCGGCCCGCAGACCCTGCACCGCTTGCCGGCAATGATCGCCAAACGCCGCGAAAGCGGCCGCCCGCAACTCGATATTTCCTTCCCGGCCATAGAAAAATTCGACCACCTGCCACCGGCGCGCGTGGACGGCGCGAGCGCTTATGTGTCCATCATGGAAGGCTGCAGCAAGTATTGCAGCTTTTGCGTCGTGCCCTACACCCGCGGCGAGGAGGTCTCGCGCCCGCTCGAGGACGTGTTGACCGAGGTGGCCGAACTGACGAACCAGGGCGTAAAGGAGGTCACGCTGCTCGGCCAGAACGTCAACGCCTACCGCGCGCCCGGCGCAGGCGGCGTGGAAGCCGATTTTGCGCTGCTGCTCGAGTACGTCGCCGCCATGCCCGGCATCGAGCGCATCCGCTACAGCACCTCCCACCCGAAGGAGTTCACGCAGCGGCTGATCGACTTGTATGCATCGGAACCCAAGCTCGTCAGCCACGTCCACCTGCCGGTGCAGTCGGGCTCGGACCGGGTGCTGGCGGCGATGAAGCGCGGTTACACCGCGCTCGAGTACAAATCCATCGTGCGCCGGCTGCGCGCGGCGCGGCCCGGTATCTCCATCACCTCGGATTTCATCGTCGGCTTCCCCGGCGAGACCGACGCCGACTTCGAGGCGACCTTGCGGCTCATCACCAATGTCGGTTTCGACAATTCGTTTTCTTTTCTCTACAGCCCGCGTCCGGGCACTCCGGCTGCGGCCCTGCGCGACGATACGCCGGAACCGGCGAAGCTCGCGCGCCTTGCCAGGCTGCAAGCGGCCGTCGCCGCCAACGAGCAGGCCATAGGCGGTGCCATGGTCGGCGGCGTTCATCGCGTGCTGGTCGAGGGGCGCGCCAAAAAAGACGGCGCCGAACTCGCCGGCCGCACCGATAACAACCGCGTTGTCAAGTTCGCCGGCCCGGTTGCCTTAATCGGCAGTTTTGTCAGCGTTCGCGTCACCGAAAGCCGGGCCCACTCGCTGCGCGGCGAAGCGCTCGAATCGTCAGCCATGCCGGAGCCCGCGCCGGCCGCACATTGATGCTTTTCCGCAGTATCCGCCCGAGGCCACACCACCCATGAGCACCAGCGCCGCGAAGCCAAGGCCCGTAGAACTGTCCCTGACACCCGTGGACAACGAGCGCCTCGCCAGCCTGTGCGGGCCGCTGGACGAGAACCTGCGTCAGATCGAGCGTGCGCTGGAGGTGACCATCGCCCGGCGCGGCGAGCGCTTTACGCTGCGCGGCGGCGCCGAGCAGACTGCGCGCGCAGCACGCCTGCTGCAAAAATTCTACGACGAGTCGGCCAACGGATTATCGATAGACGCGATCCAGCTCGGCCTGGTCGAGTACCAGCTGGCTGCAGCGGCCGATGACGAGGCCGCACCGGTGCTGGTGACCCGGAAAGCCGACTTGCGCGGTCGCACGCCGCGCCAGCGCGCCTATCTCAAGGCCATTCTCGAAAATGACATCAGCTTTGCCATCGGACCGGCCGGCACGGGCAAGACCTATCTCGCCGTGGCGTGCGCCGTCGACCAGATCGAGCGCGACGCGGTCAAGCGCATCATCCTGGTCCGCCCCGCGGTGGAAGCCGGCGAGCGCCTCGGCTTCCTGCCCGGTGACCTTACGCAAAAAGTCGATCCCTACCTGCGTCCGCTGTACGACGCCCTGTACGACCTGATGGGTTTCGACAAGGTCGGCAAGTTGTTTGAGCGCAACGCGATCGAGGTCGCGCCTCTTGCCTATATGCGCGGGCGCACGCTCAACCACGCCTTCATCATCCTTGACGAGGCGCAGAACACCACGCCGGAGCAGATGAAAATGTTCCTCACGCGCATCGGCTTTGGCACCAAGGCCGTCATCACCGGCGACGTGACACAGATCGACCTGCCGCGCGGCGCCAAAAGCGGTCTCATCGAGGCGAGGCGCGTGCTGGCCGACGTGCGCGGCATCGCCTTTTGCGAATTCCGCAGCGA
Source organism: uncultured Bordetella sp. (assembly GCA_964385505.1). Classification (GTDB taxonomy): domain Bacteria; phylum Pseudomonadota; class Gammaproteobacteria; order Burkholderiales; family SG8-39; genus CAITSH01. The sequence continues at coordinate 3,563 of CAYLPI010000057.1, read as the reverse complement.
AGACGTGGTGCGCCACCCGCTGGTGGCACGCATTGTCGAGGCCTACGAGGCGGAAACCAGACTCAACGAGGAGGCCGAAAACAAGGCCGCCGAGCGGCGCGTGGCGGGCCGCGACCGCACGTGAGTCGCACCGGCAGGGTGGAGCGGGCCAAGCGCGCGCCGGCGACCAGCATCAATGTGCAGATCGCGTCGCGCGCCAAAGGCATTCCGGCCGAACGCAGCCTGCGCCTTTGGGCGCGCCGCGCCCTCATCCGCGCGCGGCCGGCCAGCCTGACGCTGCGCGTGGTGACGCTGAACGAGGCGCGCGCGCTCAACCACGTGTACCGGGGCAAGGACTACGCCACCAATGTGCTGACCTTTGCCTATGATCCGCTGCCTGAGGGCAGGCTGCATGGCGACATCGTGTTGTGCGCCTCGGTGGTCGCGGCCGAGGCGAGGCGACAGGGAAAAACGCTGCCCAGCCACTACGCCCACCTCACGCTGCACGGCGTGCTGCACCTGCAGGGCCATGACCACGAACACCCCGCAGAGGCACGACGCATGGAATCGCTTGAAATAAAACTGCTGGCCAAACTCGGTTATGCTGACCCCTACAGGTGAAACAGGTGAAACAGGTAAAACAGGTGAAAAGGAAATGGTAAATCGCAAACGGTGAACCGCGCCACGCCACCAACTCCGCCGCGCACCATTCACCATTTACCTTTTATCATTCGCCGCCATATGGACGAAAGCCCGCACCACAAACCCACCCTGCTTGAGCGCCTGTCGGCGCTGATCATGCGCGAACCCGAGGACCGCGAGCAGTTGATCGGGTTGCTGCACTCGGCCTTCGAGCGCAACCTGCTCGACGCCGACGCGCTGGCGATGATAGAGGGCGCGATGCAGGTGTCGGAAATGCAGGTGCGCGACATCATGATCCCGCGCGCGCAAGTGGACATGGTCGATATCAACGACACGCCTGACCAGTTCATCCCGCACGTCATGGCCACCGCCCACTCGCGCTTCCCGGTCATCGACAAGAGCCGCGACGAGGTCATCGGTATCCTTCTTGCCAAGGACCTGCTGCGCTATTACGCCGGCGAAGAGGAGTTCAACGTACGCGACATGCTGCGCCCGGTGGTGTTCGTCCCCGAATCCAAGCGCCTCAATGTGCTGCTGCGCGAGTTCCGCGCCAAACGCAACCACATGGCGGTGGTCGTCGATGAGTACGGCGGCGTTGCCGGCCTTGTCACCATCGAGGATGTGCTCGAGCAGATCGTCGGCGAGATCGAGGACGAATACGACTTTGACGAGGCCGGTGACAACATCATCGCCGAACCGCGCGGACGCTACCGCGTCAAGGCGCAAACCGAAATTGAGGACTTCAACACGGTATTTGGCACCGCCTTCACAAACGGGGACCATGACACCGTGGGCGGACTGGTCATCGCCCGCCTCGGGCACATGCCCAAGCGCGGCGAGAGCATCCTCATCGACGGCCTGAGGTTCGTCGTGCTGCGCGCCGACAGCCGGCGACTGCACACCGTTCAGGTCGAGCGGGTCAAACCGCTGTAAGCGGCGGGCCGGCGCCAGTGCCCGCACCATACGCGCTGCGCTTCGCGCCACTCGCGGCCATGCTTGGCGCAGCGAGCGTCGCCGGCTACGCGCCGCTCAACTGGTTTGCGCTGCCGGTTCTGGCGCTGGCCGGCCTGTTCGTGCTCTGGCTCAAGGCCGAGACGGCGCGCCAGGCCGCGCTGACCGGGTACGCCTTCGGCCTCGGCATGTTCGGCGCCGGCGTCTCCTGGGTCTATGTCAGCCTGCACGATTACGGCATGATGCCGGCGCCGCTGGCCGCCCTCGCCACCGCATTGTTTTGCGCCTACCTTGCGCTGCACCCGGCGCTGGCCGGATGGCTGCTGTTGCGGCTGCGGCTGCGCGGTCATGGGGAGTCGCACTGGCCCATGCTCTTCGCCGCCCCCTGCCTGTGGGTGCTCAGCGAATGGCTGCGCCTCTGGATGTTCACCGGCTTTCCCTGGATTGCGCTCGGCTACTCGCAACTGGGCAGTCCGCTCGCCGGCCTCGCGCCCGTGCTCGGTGTCTACGGTGTGTCGCTCGCCGCAAGCCTCGTCGCCGCGCTGATCGCGCTGGCCTTGTGCCGGCGCGGCATGACACTGCTCGGCGCACCGGCGGCGGCGCTGCTGCTGATCGCCGTCGCTTACGGCCTCGGCCGCGTCGCCTGGACCGAACCCGCGGGCGATCCGCTCACCGTGAGCCTGCTGCAGGGCAATGTGCCGCAGGAAATGAAGTTCGTCGAAGGCCGCTACGAACAGACGCTGGAGACCTACGCCCGCCTCGCCGCGTCGCAACCGGCAAAACTCATCGTCATGCCCGAGACCGCAGTGCCGCGCTTTCTGGATACCGTCTCCCCGGCGTATCTTGCCCGCCTCAAGGCCATCGCCGACAACAACCAGGGCGACATGCTGCTGGGCGTGCCGGCGCGCGACGCGGCGGGGCGCTACTACAACGCGGTGATCGGCCTCGGTGGCGGCACGGCTGCGGCCGGCGGCCAGACGCAGAGTTATGCCAAGTCACATCTGGTGCCCTTCGGTGAATTCATCCCGCCCGGCTTTGGCTGGATCATCAACGTGCTGAAAATCCCGCTGTCCGACTTTACCTCCGGCGGCATCGATCAAAAACCGCTCAAGGTCGCCGGCCAGCGCGTGGCGGTGAACATCTGCTACGAGGATGCCTTCGGCGAGGAACTCATCCGCCAGTTGCCCGAGGCGACGCTGCTCGCCAACGTCAGCAATGTCGCCTGGTTCGGCGATTCGCTCGCGCCCGAGCAACACCTCGACATGTCGCGCATGCGCGCAATCGAGACCGGGCGCTTCATGCTGCGCGCCACCAACACCGGCGTGACCGCCATCATCGACCCGCGCGGCAATGTCAGCGCGCGCCTGACCAACTTCAGCGAGGGCGCTCTCAAGGGTACGGTCAGCGGCTACAGCGGCGCCACGCCCTATGTGCGCTTCGGCAACCATCCGGTGGTGCTGCTTTGCATTGTGCTGCTCGGCTGGCTCGCACTCGGGCCGGTGCGAAGGCGCAATCGCTGACGCTCCAGACAAGCCGGTCGCACCGGCGCTTTCATCCGCGCGTGAATGCATCTTGCTGTCTGCGCGCATCATCGTGAGTTGCCGAAAGCCAGTAAAATCACCGCTTTGATACGGCAGGCGTCATGCTGACTTTCCAACAAATCATTCTTCGCCTGCAGGAATACTGGGCGCGCCAGGGCTGCGCCCTGCTGCAACCCTACGACATGGAAGTGGGCGCAGGCACCTCGCACACCGCGACCTTCCTGCGCGCCATCGGCCCCGAGCCCTGGCGCGCCGCCTACGTGCAACCGTCGCGCCGTCCCAAGGACGGCCGCTACGGCGAAAACCCCAACCGCATGCAGCACTATTACCAGTACCAGGTGGTGCTCAAGCCCTCGCCGCCTGACATCGTTGACCTGTACATCGGTTCGCTCGAGGAACTGGGCATCAACCCGCAGCAACACGACATCCGCTTTGTCGAGGACGATTGGG
>CAYLPI010000056.1:0-21635 GCA_964385505.1 uncultured Bordetella sp. | reverse complement strand
GCCGAGAATCTGCCCTACCTTTATCGCAACTTCGATTTCCGGCTGGGGCCCGGTGAATGTGTGGCGCTGATGGGGCCCTCGGGCAGCGGCAAAAGTACGCTGGCGAGCCTGCTGCTGGGGAGTCATATGCCGACTGAAGGGCGCATCCTCGTGAACAACTGCGATACACGCGCCATGCCAGTCAGCGAGTTGCGATCCCATTTTGGCGTCGTGCTGCAGGAGGCGAGACTGTTCTCCGGAACCCTTTATGAAAACCTCGCCCATGCGAATCCGCGCTCCGGCATGGCCGATATTGCCAGGGTATGCAAACTCGCCGAGATCCACGCCTTCATCGAACGACTTCCCGAGGGCTACCAGACACGCATCGGGGAGCAGGGCGTGGGTCTCTCTGGAGGGCAGCGGCAGCGCCTGGCCATCGCCCGCGCGCTGCTGAGAAATCCCAGGGTGCTGATTTTCGATGAGGCCGGCAGCAATCTTGACGCGCACACAGCCGAGCAGATAGGGCACACCGTCAGCCGCCTGAAGGGGGCGATGAGCATCCTGTTCATTGCACACCAACTGCCGGCAAGCCTGAACGCAGACCGGGTCTGCACGCTGCCGGGACCGGCTGTATGAGCGGCCGGCTGGATCGCGCGAACCATGGCGCGCAAACGTCCGCGTTCGCGCCCGAGCTGCTGCGCCTGCAACAAACCCCGCCATCGCCGCTGCCACGCCTGACGCTTTACACGCTCTTGCTGCTGGTTTGCATTGTGCTGCTGTGGTCGGGCGTCGCACGGCTCGACATCGTTGCAGTGGCGCAGGGACGTATCGTGCCGCTCAACTATCTGCAGATCGTGCAGCCCTCGGAATCGGGCATCGTGCGCGAATTACTGGTGAGGGAGGGCGACACGGTGCACAAGGGTCAGGTGCTCGCCCGCATGGATGCGCGCGTGACGAATGCCGACCTGCGGCAGTTGCAAAACGATCTCGCCCTGAAAAACCTGCAACTGCGCCGGGTCGAGGCCGAACTTGGCGGCAAACCCCTGACGCGGCTGCCCGGGGACTCGTCCCTGTTGTTTGGCCAGGTCGAGGCGCAATTCGGCGCCCGCCGCCAGGCCTACCTGGATGCACTGGCTGCCGAGCGTGCGGTGCTCACCAAGGCGCAGCAGGATTTACGCAGCGGCCAGGAGCTCGAGTCCAAGCTGAGGCGCACCGTGCCGCTGGTCAGCGAGCAGGAGCAGGCCTACGACAAGCTCACCAGGGATGGATTTTCCGGCCGCATGCTGCATCTGGACAAGCAACGCGAACGCATCGAAAAAGAACAGGACCTGAAGGCGCAGGAGCACAACATCGCCAGCCTGCGCGCGACCGTTGAGCAAAGCGAAAGACGCTCTGCGCAGATCACCTCTGCCTACCGCCAGCAGCTGCATAACGAGCGTGTCGAAGCCCAGGCGCAGCAGCACCGCCTGCAACAAGACCTCGACAAGCTGTCGCAGCGGCATGAACTGCTCGAACTCAAGGCCCCGCAGAGTGGTGCGGTCAAGGACCTCGCCACCCACACCGTCGGCAGCGTCGTCGGTCCGGGCACGGTGGTGATGACACTGGTGCCCTTGAGCGACCCGATGCAATGCGAGGTGTGGGTGAGCAACGAGGATGCCGGGCTCGTGCGAGTCGGGCAAAAGGTGAAGATAAAGCTGGCCGCCTATCCGTTCCAGAAATACGGTCTCGCAGAGGGCGAGGTGAAGCATGTCAGCCCCGATGCAAGCGATTTGCCCGAGGCCGCCAATCGTGAAAAAAAGCGCGAGTTCGGGCATGCCCTGCCACCGACCGGTTACCGCACGCTGCTGACATTGCGCACCACATTGCTCGAGCATGGTGGCGCGCAGTTGCGCATCGCCCCGGGCATGCAACTGACGGCCGAAATCCACCTCGGCACGCGCACCGTGATGGCCTACCTGCTGTCTCCGGTGAAAAAGACCCTGCACGAAGCGGCGCGCGAACGTTAGCCGGCAAACCTGCAAACCAGAAGCAGGCCGCAGAGGGGACGCTGGTGCGGTATAAAATGGCCGCTTATGGAACATATCTCCCGCGCCCTTTTCAGTGCGCTCATCAGCCTGCTGCATCCTAAAATGCTGTTGCTGATGGTCTGGCCGGTGCTCGTCGCATTGCTTCTCTGGACGGGGATCGCGATGTTGTTCTGGGCGCAGGCATTGTCCTGGGTCGCGGCGCAGATTCGCGTCACACCGGGCGTCGAGTGGCTGATCACCCTGTGGCCCATTTCGCTCGTGGCCGCGCATCATTTCGCGTGGGTAATCCTGCTGCTGCTGTTTATTCCTGCGGTGCTCATCACCGCAGTACTGATCATCGGCCTGTTCGCCATGCCGGCAATGGTCAACCACGTCGCTTCGCGCAGTTACCCGGAGCTTGAGCGGCGCAATGGCGGTGGATTTGCCGGCGCGATTTGGAACAGCGTCGCCGCCTTGCTGCTGCTCATGGTGTTTGCGCTGGCAAGCCTGCCCTTGTGGTTGCTGCCGCCGCTTTGGGTCATCCTGCCCCTGTTGTTGTTCGCCTACTTCAATCAGCGCGTCTTCCGCTACGACGCGCTGGCCGAGCACGCCAGCGCAACCGAGATCGACGTCGTCATCCGCCGGAACCGCGGTACGCTGTTCGTTCTTGGTATGCTGTTGTCGCTGGCAAGCCACATCCCGGTGCTGGGCTTTTTCGCACCGGTGTACGCGGGGCTGGTGTTCATTCACTACTGCCTTGACCGGTTGGCGGCGCTGCGCAGCCGCCCCATCGACAGCGTTGCGGTGCGCCTCTAGCAGATTCGGATTGCACGGTTTTTCGCGACTCTGAAATTTTGTATCAGGAAGGCATCATCATGAATCTTGGCGGCATCATCATCGGCGACGAAATAATGCGCGGCAAACGCCAGGACAAACACCTCGCGCAACTCATCGCCATGCTTGGCGCGCGAGGGCTCAAGCTGGCTTGGTGCGAGTACATCGGCGACAGCCCCGAGCGCATCACGGCAACGCTCAAACGCACCCTCGGCTCGGGTGATGTCGTGTTCAGTTTCGGCGGCATAGGCGCGACTCCCGACGACCACACGCGGCAGTGCGCGGCGGCGGCGGCGGGCGTCGGTATCGGCCTGCACCCTGATGCCGAAACGGAGATCCGCACGCGCTTCGGTGCCGAGACCACGCCGTTCCGTTTGAAAATGGGCGAGTTCCCCGTAGGATCTTCCATCATCCCCAACCCCTACAACCGCATTCCCGGGTTTTCCGTCGGCGAGCATCACTTTGTTCCGGGCTTCCCGGTGATGGCCTGGCCGATGGTGGAGTGGGTGCTCGATACCCGCTATGCGCATCTGTTCAATGCCGACCCGGAGGGCGAAGCCTCCATCATCGTCTATGACTCGGCCGAGAGCACGCTGACACCGCTCATGGTTGCCATCGAGGCGCGTTATGCGGGTCTCAAGGTGTTCTGCCTGCCGCATATGGGTGAAGATGGAACGCGCAGGCATATCGAGTTGGGCGTGCGCGGCAAGCCGGGCGAAGTGTCCCTCGCCATGTCCGACATCAAGATGGGCGTCGAGGCGGTGAAGGCGACCTGGGAGGAAGCCAAGCCCGGGGCTCCGGGCTGAGCGCGGCCTTTTGTTGAGGGGCGGGCGAAAAAAACCCCGCGCTTGCGGGGTTTGTTCAACTGCCGATCAAAGTGATCAAGCGGCTTTTTTCTTCGCTTCCTTGGTCGCAGCGGAGGTCGCGGCGGCAAAGTTCGCCTGGGCGATTTCCGTGGCCTGCTTGGTGACTTTGGTCATGCTGTCGTAGGCGGTGTTGGCTGCAGCCAGCGCCGACTTGACGGCGGCGACGGCGACATCCGAACCGGCCGGTGCGTTTTTGGCAACCTTGTCCAGCATGCCGACTACGCTTTTGTTGAACTCGGATGCCTGGCCTTCAACAGCCTTGGTGTACTCGCCCTGGGTCGCCGAAGTCACTTCATATACATTGCGCGAATAAGCGAGCGCTTTTTCCAGCGTCGGCTGGGCCAGCGAAGCGTTAAGGTTGACCAGTTCCTGCACGTCCTTGACGCTGGAGATGGCTTTGGCAATGCCCACGCTCTCTTCGAACGCTGCCTTGGTTGCGTTGAAGTTCAGGGCCGACAGTTTTTCAAATGCGGCGAACTGCGTGTGGGCCAGTTTCAGGAAAGCTTCGATGCCGGCTTTGTTGCTGGCGGCGATTTGCTCAGGGGTCACGATCATTTTAAATCTCCTCGTCTATGAGCCCAAACCGTTGGTCGAGGCTCTGTTCATTTAGTGGACTTGCCAAAGTGGCTTTGCTGTCTTGTTGGTTTTCGCTTGCATATTGCACTGCAACAATTCAAATTTTACCAAAGAATCAAACCATGTCAAGAGCTAATTTTGCAGTGCAACATAAAAAGCTGTTTCTTCGGCGATTTATTCTTTCAATCAATGATTTACGCCAATTTCTACCGTCTTGGGCGCGTTCCCCGGCCGATTCCGGCATAATGACTGTTCCGGCTTCGGGGGTTTTTTCTTAGCCACTTGTTTTTATGAGAGAAAAGCCGTAAGCGGGTACTCACGGCAACGACCAATACCGACATGGCTGATCCGGCGCCCCCTCCCTCGCCAAGCATCTGGGTCAAACTCACCCCCGGCGCCTTTGTGGTGCTTTGGGCCAGTGGATTCATCGGTGGCAAACTCGGTCTGCCTTATATTGAACCCGCAAGCTTCCTGTTGTTGCGTTTTGCGCTGGTTATTGCGCTGATGCTGCCGATCGCACTGTTTTGGCGGGCGCCCTGGCCGTCAACGCCGCGACAGGTTTTTCATATTGGCGTGGCCGGCATCCTGATGCAGGCGTGCTATCTGTGCGGTGTGTTCGCCGCCATCCACCATGGCATGTCCGCCGGACTGGCGGCGCTGATCGTCGGCATGCAACCACTGCTGACTGCCTTTGTCGCGGCGCCATTGCTCGGTGAACGTGTTTCGCGGCGGCAGTGGGGCGGACTGGTGCTCGGACTCGCCGGGGTCGCGTTGGTGGTGTCGCAGAATGCCACGCTGAGCGGCGTTTCACCCTGGAGCATGGGCTTTGTGCTGGTGGCCCTCGCCGGCATCACCTTTGGCACCATGTACCAGAAGCGCTTTTGCGGCCCCTTCGACCTGCGCACCGGATCGGTCATCCAGTTTGCGACGGCGGGTCTTGCCCTCGCGCCTTTCGCGCTGCTGTTTGAATCGGGCGTCGTGCACTGGTCGTCAGAACTGGTGTTTGCGCTGGCCTGGCTGGTGCTGGTGCTGTCCATCGGGGCTATTTCGATGCTGACCCTGCTGATCCGGCGCGGTGCGGTAACCAAGGTGGCCAGCCTCATGTACCTCACACCACCGGTCACGGCGGTCATGGCCTGGCTGATGTTTGGTGAAATGCTCTCGACGCAGGCTTTGTGCGGACTGGCGCTTGCCGCACTGGGCGTGGCCATCGTGGTGCGCGATTGAACGTTGACATGCGCGCCTTCGGGCCATCCGATGCCCGTGCGGCGGTTGGCGCGCCCCAATCCTTCAACCGGAGTTCCTCATGACCGACCCCAGGCCGCTGACATTGACCCTCGGAACCGCCACGCCCGGCGGCGGCTTTCCGCTTTACGGCGAAGCGTTCGCCGCCGCCGTGCACGAAGCCGATCCTGGCGTTACAGTGCAGACGCGCAATACCAGGGGCAGCATCGAGAACATTCCGCTGATTGAGGCGGGCTCACTCGACATCGCCCTCGTCACCGGCGAACCGCTTTACGAGGCGGTGAACGCAATCGGCCGCGCGCCGGCGGACTTGCGCATTGCCGCCGCAATGTATTCGTCGCCGGGCCTGTTCGTCACGCGCGCCGACAGCGCGCATCGAAGCATCACCGATCTTCTCGGCAAGCCGGTCGCGTTCGGCGCGCAAGGATCGGGGCTGGTGATCCTCGCACGCTATGTCCTCGATGGCGTCGGCCTCGACATGAATCGCGATTTCCAGGCGGTGTTCCTCGAGCGCGCCGGCGACGGACCCGCGATGGTCGCCGACGGTCGCGTCGTGGCGCTGTGGGGCGGCGGCATCGGCTGGCCCGGGTTTGCCGCGGTTGCGTCCAGCCCCGGTGGTGCGCGCTTTATCGTGCCCGATGCCGCACAGGCACAGACCATCATGCAAAAACACGGATTGCTCAAACCGCTCACCGTGCCGGCCGGCAGTTATGCCGGACAGACCGCGCCCATCGTATCGGTGGGCTCGTGGGCTTTTGTCATCGCGCGCAGCAGCCTGCCCGAAGCGGCCGCCTACCGTCTCGCGCGTGCGCTGCATCTTGGCGAGAGCACCATCGCGCGGCGTCTGGCGCAGGCGGCCGAGACGACAGCGGCCAACACGGTCGCGGCCGCGCTGCGCCCGGACCTCATTCACCCCGGCGTGCAGCGCTACCTGCGCGAAGCCGGTGTTATGCGCTAAAGTCGCAAGTGGTCGCACCGACGCACCCAAATCAAATAAAACCCAGGAGGAAAGCAAGTGAACAAGCTGATCAAACTCGCTGCGACGGCGGCACTCACACTGGCGGCAACGCTGGCCGGCGCGCAGGAATACCCGTCAAAGCCGGTGCGCATCATCATCCCGCTCACGCCCGGCTCGGGCGCTGATATCGCCGGGCGCATTGTTGCGCGTCACTTGAGCGAAGCCTGGAAGCAGCCCGTGGTGGTGGAAAACCGCCCGGGCGCGGGCGGGCTCATCGGCACGCAGGCCGTGGTCAAGTCCGATCCCGACGGCTATACGCTGCTGATCCAGTCGGCCTCGCACGCCGCCAATCCGGCCATTTACAAGACGCTGCCCTACAACCCCTCGACCGACCTCATCGATGTGGCCATACTGGGCATCACGCCGTATGTGATGGTGACGGCCAAGGGGGGCGAGTTTCCGACCATCAAGGCGCTCGCCGATGCGGCGAAGGCGAAACCGGGCGCGATTCCGTTTGCATCGGCCGGTGTCGGCAGTTCCACGCACCTTGCGGCCGAGTACTTTGCCCAGGCCGCGGGCGCAAAAATGCTGCACATCCCGTACAAGGGTTCACCCGAGGCAATACAGGACACCATCGCCGGACGCACCTCGTTCTACATGGCGCCGATCAACACCGTGGTCGGGCAGATGAAAGACGGCAAGCTCGCGGCGCTTGGTGTCACCACGCGCAAGCGCGCCGAGGTCATGCCCGACGTGCCCACGCTCGCCGAGCAGGGTCTTGCCGATTTCGATATCACGCTGTGGTTCGGCGTGTGGGCACCGGCGGGCACGCCGGCTGCGGTGGTGCAAAAAGTCAACACCCAGGTCAGTGCCATTTTGCAGGGCGCCGAGGTGCGTGAACAGTTTGCCAGGCTCGGCATTCTGCCCGCACCGATGAAGCCGGACGAGTTTGCGCGCTTTGTGCGCGAGCAGATCGGTACTTTCCAGAAAATCGTCAAGCAGGCCGGCATCCAGCCGCTGTGACGCGTGTCGGCTAAAAGCCGTACAGCCGCGCTGGATTGTCCACCAGTACCTGATGCCGGATCGCGGCATCAGGTACCCATGCCTGCAGCAGGTCGGCGAGCTCGCCGTCATTGGGCATCGCGGTTTTCATCATCACGTGCGGCCAATCGCTGCCCCAGACGATGCGCCCCGGCGCCGCCTGCAGCAGTGCGGCGGCAAGCGGCGTGACATCGGCATGGGGCAGGGCCTTGCCTGAAATGCGATAGGGGCCGGTGAGCTTGACCCAGGCGCGTCCCGTTGCCAGAAGACGCAGCAGCGCCTGGAATCCGGGCGCCGTGACGCCCTTGTCGGCGCGCATGTAGCCGAGGTGTCCGAACACCACATCGACCGGAAAATCCGCCAGGTCGCGATCGAGTTGCGGGAATTCGTCCACATGCATCAGGAATTCCATATGCCAACCGAGCGGGGCAATGCGCGCAGCGAGTGCGCGCAGCAGACCGAGCGGCAGGCCCGCCGTCTTGTCCCTGACATCGACGATGTTGACGCGCACGCCGCGCACCCCCGCCGCATGCATGGACGCGAGTTCGTCCGCGCCGACATGCGCGTCCACGACCGCCACGCCGCGCACGGACGCACCGGCGGAGCGCAGCGCGGCCAGCAGCACGGTGTTGTCGCTGCCGTAAACGCTTGGCTGCACCAGCACCGCGCGGGTCACCCCCAGCTTCGCGAGCATGTGACCGTATTGAGGCAAGAGGCAATCGGGCGGCGTGTACACGCGTTCTGGAGCGTAAGCGTATTGCGCGATCGGTCCGAGGATATGCGCGTGGCAGTCGCAGGCGAATGGCGGCATCTGCAGACGTGGCCGTCGTGGCGCAAAGTCCGGTGGTGGGCAGGGTATCGCGCTTGCTGCAGAAGCGGGGGGCGCCTCGTTCATGAGCCGTTCCAGTCCGGATTGATGCTGCGTGTGGAGGGCGCAGTATAGCGAGCGCGGGCCGCTGCGGCGGCGGCTGCGATGGCGCCGCCGCTTGAGCAGGAGAGGCGCGAAATCAGGTATGCTCGTGACCGTAAACGGTAACAGCAACAGTACTTACTAACGGTACTTGCGGTATATCCTTCGCCTCCGCGGCGTTTCGTGCCGCGACCCAGCAATTCGTAATTCGAAATCCGCAATCCCGACATGTCCCGCCCCCAAGCCCATTCGCGCGCTGATTACCGGCATTTTCAGGCCATCACAACGCGCTGGATGGACAACGATGCCTACCGCCACGTCAACAATGTCGTCTTTTACTCGTGGTTCGACACTGTCGTAAACCAGTACCTCATCTCCCGCGGCGTGCTCGATGTCGAGCACAGCCCGGTCATCGGTCTGGTGCTCGAAACGCACTGCCAGTATTTCAGCCCGGTGAGTTTTCCCGACACGGTGCATGCCGGCCTGCGCGTTGCAACGCTGGGTAACAGCAGCGTGCGCTATGAAATCGGCCTGTTCCGAAACGATGATGCCGTCGCTGCGGCGCAAGGGTATTTTGTCCATGTCTATGTCAGCCGCGCGGACACGCGCCCGGTTACGTTGCCGGCGCCGCTGCGCCAGGCGCTCGAGTTACTGCTTGCATAGCGCCACGTCCGCTGCACGGCCGCGCCGCGCATGAGCGCAGTGCGGCAGGCATACCGGCTACCGGCGAGTGCGCTTGCGCTGATCGTTGCGCTCAACCTGTTGTGGGGCCTCAACTGGCCGATGATCAAGCTGGCGGTCAACGAAATGCCGGTCATGAGTTATCGCGCCATCTGCGTCTATGGCGGCGCAATCGGGCTGTTCGCGGTGGCGGCGGCCTCGCGCCAGTCGCTCGCCGTGCCGCGCGGCGCGTGGCGGGTGCTGATGTTGTGCGCCCTGTTCAATATCACCATCTGGCACCTGCTCGGCGCCTGGGGCGTGAGCCTGCTCAACTCCGGCCGTGCCGCCATCCTCGGTTTCACCATGCCCTTGTGGGCCGTGTTATTCGGCGCCTGGCTGCTTGGCGAACGCATCACGCCGCGCCGGCTGACCGGGCTCACCTTGGGCATGGTCGCGATGGCGTTGCTGTTCTCGAGCGAACTCGCCTCGGCGCGCGCGGCGCCGGTCGGCACGCTGGTGATGCTGGGCGCGGCACTGTCGTGGTCTGTCGGCACCATCATCATGAAACGCTGGCCCCTTGGCATGCCGGCCGCCGCCTTCACCGCCTGGCAGTTTGCGCTGGGCGGGTTGCCCATGCTTGCCGGCGCGCTGCTGTTCGAGCGTGAGCACCTGCATCCGGTCTCGCCGGCGGCGTCACTGGGCATCGCCTACACCGTCGTCTTCGCCTTCGTTCTCTGCCACTGGGCCTGGGTCAGGCTGATCGCCATTGTTCCTGCGGGCCTCGCCTCCCTGTCGGTGCTCGGCGTTGCACCGGTAGGCGTGTTCGCCGGCATGCTGATACTGCGTGAATCGCCGCAATGGCAGGATTACGCCGCGCTGGCGCTGGTGGTGGTCGCGCTCGCAACGGTGTTGTGGCCACAGGGGGGAATACAACGGGTGGTGAAGCAATGAGCGCAAGCACGACTTTTCCGCGACAGGCCATCGGCCTTTTGGTGCTGATGACGGTGTTCTGGGGCGTCAACTGGCCGGTGCTCAAGGTCACGCTGGTCGAGATCGCGCCGCTGCATTTTCGCAGCTGGTGTTTTCTTGCCGGGGTCATCGGCCTGTTCTCCATCGCCCTTGCCAGCGGCCAGAGCCTGCGCGTGCCCAAGGGGCAGTGGGGCCGCCTGACGCTGATTGCCTTTCTCAACATGACGTGCTGGAACATACTCGCCGTCTATGCCATCCCGATGATGGCCTCCGGGCGCGCGGCTATTCTTGCCTACACCATGCCGGTGTTCGGCGTGCTCTTTTCGGTCTGGCTGTTGGGTGAAAAACTCACCCGCCGCCGCGTCGTCGGCGTGCTGCTCGGCATGGGCGGCATGCTGCTGCTGTTCTCGACCGAGTTCTCGTCGTTGCAGCGCGCGCCTCTCGGCGCGATTCTGATGATCTCCTCGGCCGTGATCTGGGCCCTCGGCGTGGTGGCGATGAAACGCTGGCCGGTGGACATGCCGCTGACCCCCAACATCGCCTGGCAGATGGTGATTGGCGGCATCCCTGTCCTGCTTGGCGCGGTGTTCGTCGAAACCGGCAGCTTTGACCTGACGCGCTTGTCGTTCTGGCCGCTCTTTGGCACCGTGTACAACATGATCATCGCCTTCGTGTTCTGTTACTGGGTGTTCGCCAAGATCACCATCATGGCCCCGGTCGGCGTATCGACGCTGTCGATACTGATGACCCCGGTGGTGGGCGTGTTCAGCGGCGTGTTTTTTCTGGGAGAAACACTGCACTGGCAGGACATGGTCGCGCTGGCGCTGGTGCTCGCCGCGCTGGCGACGGTCATGCTGCCGCCGGGCATCGGCCGGCGGTTCATGCGCGCGGCCAACGATTCGCGCTGATGATTTGCCGTAAACAGGCGTTGCGCCGGCATTGAATGAATGGCTGGAAACCCTTGCCTGGCGGCCATTTCCAGCCATTCATCTGGCCAAAAATCAGACTCGTTGCATGTTCGCCAGCAGCAACAGCAGGCCGCCGGTGATGGCGACGTTGTTGAGAAAAAACAGCCGGCCGAGATTGCGCCGCAGCGGATCCGCGACCCGCCAGAAGCGGTGAAAGATGGCCGTTGCCGCAAGCGTGAACACGATCAGGCACAGTGCGCCGATATCGGCGTGCCAGCCGGCGAGCAGCAGCGCGCAACCTAAAAACTGCAGCGTAATGCCGAACCAGAATGCCGGAGCCGCGAGTGGCAGTCCGCTCGCCGCAATGCGCTCGATATGATCGCGAATGCGCTCGCGCGTCATGTTGCCGAGGCCGGCCACCAGAAAAAAGACCACGATCAACAGCCTTCCGGCCGTATCGAGAAACTGGGCTTCATTGTGCAGGGTCATGTTGGAGTGTGTTTTTCTGTAAGCGGAATCGCGGCGACAATATTGTCGCGCGGTACACGCTGCAATGCCCAGTTTGCCATTGCCCAGGCCCAGACCTCTCTGATGCCGGTGCCGGCCAGCCTGGCCGGCACCGGCTGCCCGAGAAAGCGCAGCGCGGCGACAAGGTTTGCCGCCGCGCGGTCCGGCGCAAGCGGCAACGCCAGTGTCTGTTTGGAAAGTTTTTCTCCGGTCATATTCAGTGCCAGCGGCAGGTGAATATGACGCGGCGTCGGCAGTCGCAGCAGGTGTTGCAGCAGAATCTGGCGCGGCGTCGAATCGAGCAGGTCGCCCCCCCGAACCACATCGGTCACGCCTTGTTCGGCGTCATCGACCACCACCGCCAGTTGATAGGCAAAAAAGCCGTCGGCACGATGCAGCACAAAGTCGCCGACGTCGCGTGCAAGGTCTTGCCGGATGCGGCCTTTCAGCGCATCTTCAAACGCAATCACCGCAGCGCCGACCCGCACGCGCACCGCGCGCGCTGCTTTTCCTGCTGCGATGCCGTCGCGGCAGGTGCCCGGATACACCGGCGTGCCGTCGGGACCGGGCCGGCTGTCGCCGATTTCGCGGCGCGAACAGGCGCAGTCATAGACATGGCCTTTGGAGCGTAGTTGATCGAGCGCCGCCTGATAGAGCGCGCCGCGCCGGCTCTGGCGCACGATGGCGCCGTCCCATTCGAAGCCGTGTCCCTCCAGCGAAGCCAGAATGTCATCGGCGGCACCGGCCTGCTCGCGTGCGCGGTCAAGGTCTTCGATGCGCAACAGCCATTGGCCGCCGTTGACCCGTGCCTCCAGATAACTGCCGGTCGCGGCGACAAGCGAACCGAAATGCAGTGGACCAGTGGGAGAAGGGGCGAAGCGGCCGCGATAGGACGTCATGGCCGCATTCTGTGCGGGGGATCGCCCGCTGGCAAGCTGTGGCTCGGGCGGGGTGCCGGACCGGCTTTGGTTACCGGCCGGTTTAGCTGTTTACTTATTTGCCGGAGGCGAGACGCGACAGAATCGTTTCGCGTGTTTCGCGTACCGCCGCCGCGAACGGGCTGTCGGCCCGCAGTGCATGTTCTACCAGCTTCAGAGCCTCAGTGTTACGGCCTTGGTCAGACAAGGTCTGCGCCAGATTATTCAGGACCAGCGCCGAGTCCGGGTGGCGTGCTGCGGCCTTGCGCAGCAGTGCTTCAGCGTCCGGCAGTTCACCGCGCTCGTAATGTGTGTTGGCGAGCGCGATGCTCGCCGTGATGTTGTCGGGCCAGCGCTTGAGCAATGTCGTGTAGGCCGTCGCCACCGCCTTGGCGTCGCCAACGCGGGCCATTGCAACTACCGCGGAGAGATAAGCCGATTCGGTTGCGGTCGCCGGTATGCGGTCCGGCGGCAGTGTGACCATCGCCCAGTACGCGCTTTTTTTCCAGGTGTACTCGAAAACCGTGAAAGGGACGGCGTGACGCCGTGTTTCGCCCGAGCGCAGCAACAACTCCCCGGCCGGATAGTCGAAACCGGCGACTACGGCATAGTGCCAGTTGGAAAACAATGCAACCCCGTTATCCTGCAGCACCAGCACCGGGTTGCCGGCGGCGACTTCACGCAATAAATCGTCTATGCGGCCGGCGATGGGGTAGGAAACCACGCCGTAGCGGCGCGGCGCGGCGAGCATGTCCGCTTGCAGGCTGCCCTGACGCGCCGGCAGGTAAACCTGCTCGACCAGTTGCTCGGGGGTCAGGCTGAGGCCGGCATGTGCCAGCGTCGTTGCCAGTGCGGCTGGTCCGCATTGGAATTCGGTTTGCGGGAAAAACGGCACATCGGCGAGTTCGATGCGCGGCGGCACGCCGGCAGGCCAGGCGTCGCGCAAAGCCATCGTCTGCGGCACCAGGGACGCGCAACCACCGAGCGTGATCGCCAGGATAAAAGCGCCCGTGAACAAGCGGGCGCCTTTATGCATTTTCAACATTTGGTAGGGGCTCTTCGTTCGGTTGCGCACGGCGGCCGGGGCCGCGCGTGACGTCACTCGCGGTCCTAGCGGCGGAACGCGAAGAACCAGATGAAGAACACGACCAGGATCAACAGTGCCAGGCCGCTGTCGGCGCCGGCCGGCAGGGCGTTGATTTTGCCGACCAGCGATTGCACTTCGGTATCGCTCATCGCAGCGACGCGGGCGCTTGCCAGCGTGGCATCGAGGCCCATGGACTGGAACTGGCTGATCGTCTCGGCGCGGTTGAGCAGGCTGGTGAGGGCGACGCGGTCGGCCTGGGCGCTGGCGACAGTATTGGCCTGATCGGTACCGATCATGGCCGCCTGGCCCGACTGAAAGGGTAGCATCATCGTGGCGATCACCAGTACTTGGCAAAGCAGGTTTTTCAGGGTCAGTTTCATTTGTATCTCCATGGTTGGTCAGGTTGGCATTGGTACGGCCCGCCTCGGATCAGTGGGCCGCAATCTGACTATCGGCAGACGCGGCCCGGCGATCTGTGCGCTATCGCACATATGGAGCAGATTGGCCGCCTATGTGTGCTGGCGCACAGAATTCCAGAGTCGTTGCGGTGATCGTGCTGCGGAGCCAATTCGCGCGTCCGCAGATGAAAACACCGACTGATAAAGCGGCCGCAGCGGTCGCGGCTGACCCGGCTGACCCGGCTGAGGTGACTGAAGCGCCGCTTGCCGAGCAGCGTGACAGGCGCTTCGTTCGCACCAGTGTCGCGCTGGGCTTCCTGGCGTTTTTTGCGCTGTTTGCCGCGCTCTATCTGGCGCGGGCATTTTTCGTGCCACTGCTGATCGGCATTTTGGCCAGCTATACGCTGCGCTCGGTCGTCGACTGGCTTGAGGCGCGCCATATTCCGCGCCCGATCGGTGCCGCACTCGCCTTGATGGCGGTGGTCGGCAGCCTGTCCTGGGTTGCGTATGCGCTCAGCGACGATACGGCGGCGATGATAGAGCGCATGCCAGAAGCGGCGCGCAAATTGCGGCAGGCCATGAGTGAATCGCGCGCCAGCGGCAAGACGCCGCTGCAGAACATGCAGGAAGCGGCCAACGAAATCCAGGGTGCGGCGGCTGATGCCGGGCTCAAGCCCGGGGCGCGCGCTCCTGTCGTGCGAATTCCGGAGCCATCGTTGTGGTTGCGCGATTACGCACTCGCGCAGTCGGCATTGCTGATTTCGGTGGCTGCGCAAACACCGATAGTCTTGCTGCTCGCCTATTTCCTGCTTGCCTCCGGCGCGCATTTCCGCCGCAAACTGGTGCAGTTTGTAGGGCCGACGCTTTCGCGTAAAAAGGACGCGGTGCGCATACTCGAGGAAATCGATTCGCAGGTACAGCGTTACCTGTTCACCGTTCTCGTTTCCAATACGCTGGTGGGCGTGGGCACCTGGTTGGCGTTCGAGGCGCTGGGCATGGAAAGCGCCGGCGTATGGGGCGCGGCCGCCGGCGTGCTGCATTTCGTGCCCTACCTCGGATCGGCGCTGGTTGTTGTGGGCAGCGGCGTAGCGGCCTTTCTGCAGTTCGGAACGCTGGTGCACGGACTGGCCGTGGCCGGTGTCGCACTGTTTGTCGCCGGGGCGATCGGATTTGTTTTCATGACCTGGATGCAAAGCCGCGCCGCTCGACTCAACACCACGGTGCTGTTCATTGCACTGCTGTTCTTCGGCTGGCTATGGGGCATATGGGGCTTGCTGCTGGGCGCGCCACTGCTGGCCATTGTCAAGGTGGTGTGCGACCGGGTCGAGGAGTTGAAGCCGGTCGGCGAGTTGCTCGGGCGCTGACTATGTGCGCTGGCAGACCGACTTGATCGCGGCGGCGCCTTAAGCTTTGGTCTCAGGCACGACGGGCGTGCATCGTGGGCACCATGGTCGCCACCGCTGCTCCGTCAGGCCCTTTCATCAACCCGATATTTTGAAGGACACCGCCATGAACTGGGATCGCATCGAAGGCAACTGGAAACAATTCAAGGGTAATGTCAAAGAGCAATGGGGCAAGCTGACCGACGACCAGCTCGACGTGATCGCCGGCAAGCGCGACCATCTGGCCGGCAAGATTCAGGAAACCTACGGCATTTCCAAGGACGAAACGGAAAAGCAACTGGCCGAGTGGCAGGAGCGCATGAAGGCGGTCAGGCACGTCGATTGAAACGGATACCAGGCGCGACAGCAGATCATTACGATCACGCGGCGCCGCCCGCTTTCTTATGGAAGGAATAGTCCCATGAAACAATCCATGCTTCGGACGGTCGCGCTTGTATGTGGCGTCGCATTCGGCGCCGCCGCATCGGCGCAATCGATGACCGGCGAGCGTTTCAAGGCGGCGAAAGACGCGATTACCGCCGATTACAAGGCGGCCAAGGCCGCCTGCGCTTCGCAATCGGGCAACGCCAGGGACATTTGCAAGGCCGAAGCCAATGGCAAGCAGAAGGTCGCGATTGCCGATCTGGACGTGCAGAACAAGCCTTCGGCTGCGACGAGCTACAAGCGCAGTGTGGCCAAGGCAGATGCCGACTATGCCGTCGCCAAGGAAAAATGTGACGACGCCGCCGGCAACGTCAAGGACGTTTGCCGCAAGCAAGCCAAGGCGGCGTCGGTCGCGGCCAAGGCCGACGCCCGCGCAGGTCAGAAAACCGCCAATGCCAACCAGGCTGCAGCCGAGAAAAATGCCGCTGCCAATGGCATGGCGCGTGCAACCGTTGCCGAGGCCCGCAAAGACGCCACAGCGGAAAAGCGTAACGCCGACTATGCGGTGGCGAAGGAAAAGTGCGATGCGTTTGCCGGCGACCTCAAGAGCAATTGCATGAATGACGCCAAGGCGCGCTTTGGCAAATAGCGGGCCGCTGTAAAGCCCCTGCGGCGTGGCGCTCGAGGGCGCGCGCCTGCCCGATAAAAAGGGCTCCTGCGGGAGCCCTTTTCGCACTGACGCGCGCATTGAACCACCCGGAGATGCCCGCCAGACGGGCATCTCCAGCGTGTGCCTGCCCTGCTTGCGTCTTCGTTGCAGGCCTTGCGCGGGATTCGGCGCAATTGCAGGGTGGCGGCGAATCCCCCATACTTGGCGGTCGCTGTTCCGCCAACGCCGTCCAACCTGGGAGTACACCGTGGCCACCGTCGAGCTGACCAAGGACAATTTCGAACAAGTGGTGAGCGGCAACGCCATGGTGGTGGTCGATTTCAGGGCGCCCTGGTGCGGACCGTGCCGCGCATTCGCGCCGACCTACGAAGCCGCGTCGGAACAGCACCCCGGTGTCGTATTTGCAAAACTCAACACCGAAGACGAGCAGGAGGTCGCCGCCGCGTTCAACATCCGCTCCATTCCGACGCTGATGATTTTTCGCGAAAAGGTGGTGCTTTTTTCCGAGGCCGGGGCGCTGCCACCGTCGGCGCTTGAGCAGGTGCTGACGCAGGCGGCGCAACTGGACATGGTCAAGGTGCACCTTGAGATAGCGCAGCAACAGGACCAGCAGACCCCCAGTTAGGCCCCGATGCCCCCCGGCAAATCACGCCAGCAATGGTGAACGACCCGTCCGCTGCGGCGGATGTGACGCAGGCCGCCGATCGCGCGCCGCACAGCCGGGCGGAGCGTATTGATGCCGAACGCGTGCGCATCCTCTATGCCGGTGCGCCGTTCAGCGTGCTCATCCATTTGCTCTGCGCGTCGCTGCTGTTCATCGGCTTGCGCGGTGCCATCGAGTTTGCGCTGCTGCTGGCCTGGTATGTCGTGATGACGCTGGTTTGTGCCGGCCGCTGGATGCTGAACATGGCGTATCGCGACGCGGTCAAGCTGCCGGGCGATGCGCGCGGCTGGGAGCTGTATTTTGGCGTCGCGGCCCTCGTTACCGGTCTCGCCTGGTCGGGCCTGGTGCTGTTCGCCTTTCCGGCGCACAGCGTGCCGCACCAACTGCTGGTGATATTTGTGGTGACCATACTCGCCGTCGGTGGCGCCGGCGCGGTGCAAGCGAGCCCGCTGGCATTTTTCGCCTTTGTCGCAACCACGATGCTCGCCATGATCACGCGCCTGCTGATTACCGGGCAGGAGCTCTACATTTATGCTGCGATCCTGCTTGCGATCAGCTTTCCGGCAACGGCCAGCATGTTCCTGCGGCTCAACAAGTCCATCCAGGAATCCCTGGCCGCGCGCTTTGAAAAGGAAGACATCGCCGAAGACCTGCAGCGCCTCGAGTCACAGATGCAGCAATCGTCGCTCGAAGAAAAGGTCATTCTTGACACCGCCCTTGTCGGCATTGCCTTCATACGAGGGCGCCTTATCCTGCGCTGCAACCGCCACATGGAGACGCTGTTCGGTTTCGGGCCGGGCGAGTTGTCGGCGCGCTCTACGCGCGTGCTCTTTCGCTCCGACGTGGCCTGGAACAGCGTCGGCAGGCGCGTCGAGGAGAGCCTGCGCACGGGCGGTGTGCACGAGGAAGAGATCGAGCTCTTCCGCCGTGACGGCACACCGGTATGGTGCCGCTTTTCCGGACGGTCGCTCGACCCGGACGACCCCGCGCGCGGTTCGGTCTGGACCTATGTGGATGTCAGCAAGCGGCGTGAGGCGGAGCTTTCACTGGCGCGCGCCAACGCCATCATCATCGATGCCATCGAGAGCGTTCCCGACGCTTTCGCCATTTATGACCGCGAGGACAGGCTCGTGATGTGTAATCAGGCCTATCTTGCCGGAGCCGGCGAGGGCCTGTCACTGGAGCGGGCGATCGGCATGTCGTTTGAGCAAATGGTGCGCAACGCCATCGTGCGCGGCGAGCCGGTGCCATCCGCATACAACGGCGACGCCGAGGCCTGGGTTGCCGAGCGCGTGCGCCGCCACCGCCGGCCGGACGGCGACTTTTTGCTGCAGTTCGTCGGCGGGCGCTGGATGCAGGCGCGCGACCGGCCCACCGCCGAGGGCGGCATTGTCTCGGTGCGCACCGATATCACCGAACTGCGGCGCAACCAGGAGCGCGCCGAGTTCCTTGCCAACCATGATCCGCTGACCGAGTTACCCAACCGGCGCCTGCTCGAGGACCGCCTGAGGCAGGCGCTGATCCAGGCGCGGCGCAACCAGAGCGCGGTGGCGCTGATGATGGTCGATCTCGACCATTTCAAGTACATCAACGACCGCCACGGCCACCGCTTCGGTGACGAAGTTCTGCGCGAGGCGGCGCAGCGCCTGCGCTCCTGCGTGCGCGAAGTGGACACCGTGTCGCGCGTCGGCGGCGATGAATTCGTCATCGTGCTATCCGAGCTGCGCAAGGCGCAGGACGCCGCGCTGGTGGCGCAAAAAATCATTGCTGCGCTGGCCCAGCCTTTCCCGATCGCCGGTTTGGAAGCGTCGCTGCAACTCGAGTGCAGCATCGGCATCGCGCGCTACCCGGCCGATGGCGACGACCCGGACGCGCTGCTCAAGACGGCCGACATGACGATGTACGGGGCCAAGGATGCCGGGCGCAACCGTTACCGCTTTGCGTCGCCACCCGCGGCTGCGGAGGCGTGAGCGCAAACGCCCGGCCGGTGTCCGCCGGCCGGTTGACCCAGGCCAAATGGTCTATGCCCAAAGAATGCCGCGCAGACGCGGATGGCGCTGCGCCCGGGTGCCTGTGTTTCGAGAATCGCCTGGAACCGACTGCGTTGCCGCAAGGGTGCGCCTCGACAGGCGCGACGGCGAGGGCAAGGCCTCGCACTACGTATGGATCATCCGCGAGGCCAAGCCGGACCATCGTGCGCAGTCGGCCTGAGCAGCCGGCCCGCCCCCGGGCTGCGGTAGCGCGAACCCTGTCAGGCCGGTTCGAGCAGCGCCGTGCGCACGGCTTCGTCTTCAAGCTGCTTCAGAAACCAGCGCAAGGCCTTGCCGGGATCGGTGTTGCGCCAAGCGTAGTACAGGGTACCCGAAGGCTTGATGTCCTCCACCTCCTTGATCACGAGTTTTCCATCGCGCGCCAGCGGCACCGCGATGCCCGCCGGCAGGTAACCGCAACCGAGGCCGGCGATTTGTGCCGCGACTTTGCTCGCCATGTCGGGCACCGTCAGCGCGTCCTGGCCGGTCAACAGGCCCACCGAGCGCGTGGCGAGATTGCGCGAGGTGTCACCGACGGCGACGGCGCGGTGGGCGAGGATTTGCTCGCTCTTCAGCGGCTCGGGCGCGGTGGCAAGCGCATGGGTCGGCGCCACGGCATAGACAAAATCCCGCCAGCCCATCAACTGCAGGCCGTAGCCGCCGCCCGCCGGCGGTTCGCCAGACACGCCGAGCGCGAGGTCGGCGCGGTTGGAGGCAAGGGCGTCCCAGGTGCCGGCCAGCACCTCGTGGCTGATCCTGAGGCGCGTGCCCGACTGCTCGGCGTAAAACGCTTGTATCAGCGGGAACAGGCGCAGCGGCGACACGATGGTGTCCATCACAATGCGCAACTCCGTCTCCCAGCCGGTGGCGACGCGTTTGACGCGGCATTCCAGTTCGCCGGCGGCGCGCAGCAGGTGGCGGCCTTCTTCGAGCAACTCGGCGCCGGCCTCGGTCAGTTGCGCGCGGTGGCCGCGTCTGTCGTAGAGCAGCACATCGAGGTCCTGCTCAAGCTTTTGCACGCTGTAGGTCAGCGCCGAGGGCACGCGGTGCAGTTCGGCCGCCGCTGCGGCAAAACTGCCGCGGCGGGCAATGGCATCGAGCACCTGCAAGGCATCGAGGGTCAGCTTGATTCCGGACATGGCCCTGATTCCGCAGCGGAAAATCACATTTTACATTCATTCATAAAATTTGACTGAGATGGTTAGTTTTATTCGATTTTTTTGCTGAAAAGACGTGCCTATAGTGTGCAAAGCGAAATCAATAAACCAGAACAAGGAGACCATCGTGATTCAGATTCGCAAGGGCGTTGAGCGCGGTTACGCGGACCACGGCTGGCTGCGGTCTTTTCATACCTTTTCCTTTGCCGACTACTACGACCCGGCCAACATGGGCTTTGGCGCGCTACGCGTCATCAATGAAGACCGCGTCAACCCGGGCATGGGTTTCGGCACGCACGGCCACCGCGACATGGAAATCATCAGCTATGTGCTGGAGGGCGCGGTCGAGCACAAGGACTCCATGGGCAACGGCTCGGTCATCCGGCCGGGCGACGTGCAGCGCATGAGCGCCGGCACCGGTGTGCGCCATTCCGAGTTCAACCCGTCCAAGACCGAGGGCGTGCATTTCCTGCAAATCTGGATAGAGCCCGGTGTCACCGGCATCGCGCCGAGCTACGAGGAAAAGCATTTCGATGCGGCCTCCAAGCGCGGCAAGCTGCGCCTGGTTGTATCGGCCGAAGCGCGCGATGGCTCGGTAAAAATCCACCAGGACGCGAGTCTTTACGCAACGCTTGTGGACGGAGCGGAAAAAGTCACGCACACGCTGGCCGCCGGACGCCGCGCCTATGTGCATGTCGCGCGCGGCAGCGTCAGCATCAACGGCGAAGCACTGGCCGCCGGCGATGCGCTGAAGGTCAGCGGCGTGTCCGACATCACGCTGGAGCACGGCGACAAGGCCGAGGTCTTGCTGTTCGACCTCGCCTGAACCGGAAGCGATTTTTCACCTTTCACATTTTTACCGCACACGTTCCATTTTGTTCAAGGCCGGTTCGCCTTAGGGCGCGACTTCGGTGTCGGGCACTGCAGGCACGCCGCCCAATGCGGACGACCTTGCCGTGGCGCCATTCCAAGGCAGGCGCGTGAACCGGGTCGCAACAGCACTTGAAGCGGCGAAATAGCGTTTTAATCCAGAGGGAGAATCAGGCATGGCGGCAAAACTGCTCGCGTTTTCCGGAAGCGCCCGCGCGGGCTCGCTTAACAAGCTGCTCGCCAAGGCCGCCACCGAGGCGGCACGCGCCGCCGGCGCCGAAGTCAGCTTGATTGATTTGCGTGACTTTGCGATGCCGGTCTACGACGGCGACCTCGAAGCGAGGGAGGGCGTGCCGCCCAAGGCGCGCGAACTGAAGGCGCTGTTCATGGCGCACAACGGCCTGCTGATCGCATCGCCCGAGAACAACGCCTCGGTATCATCGTTGCTGAAAAACATCCTGGACTGGGTATCGCGCCCGGACGGCGGCCAGAACGGCCTGGTGCCCTACCAGAACAAGGTGGCCGGCCTGATGTCGGCGTCGCCCGGCGCGCTCGGCGGCCTGCGCGGCCCAGTGCGAACTGCTCTGAGATCACCTGCACGCCCAGCGTCTGCAAAA
>CAYLPI010000055.1:2694-21986 GCA_964385505.1 uncultured Bordetella sp. | reverse complement strand
TGCGCAACTACAAGGCCCTGTCCAATGTGGAGCGCGCGTTCCGCTCGCTCAAGACGGTCGATCTGAAGATACGTCCCATCCACCATCGCCTGGCAGACCGGGTACGTGCGCATATCCTGTTATGCATGCTCGCCTACTACGTCGAATGGCACATGCGCGAGGCTTGGCGCGAGTTGATGTTTGCCGATACCGACCAGAGCGCTAAAGCGACGCGCGACCCGGTGGCCCCGGCCGCACGCTCGAAAGCGGCACTGACCAAGGTGGCTCGTCACACGCTCGACGATGGCACCCCTGCACACAGCTTTGCCACCTTGCTCGGGGATCTCGCCACCATCGTGCGCAACACCTGCCGCACGCCGCATGCGGGGCCGCAGGCGACGAGCTTTGATGTCGTTACTTCACCCAGCCCCAAGCAAGCGCGCGCGCTCGAATTGCTCCAGCAGATACAGATGTAGACAGAAACAAGACACCTACTTTCGTGCCAAGTACCTGTCGCGCAAGACAAACTCGTCCAGATGAGCGAGGAACTTCAGATTAACGACGACCGTCCGGAAATATTCCAGGGCGGCGAGGTGCTGGACGTGACTTCCGCCCTGTCGTTGATTCCGGCGATGCACTGGTCGGTTCCCCAGGGCGACGCGATGATCGCCAACCTCGATGCCGTCGGCCCGGTCAGGCTACGCGATATCTTGAATGCCCGGATCCAGCGTTTGGGCGACGCCGAAGTGCGCATCGCAAGCGCCTATGCCTGAGGTGTAATCGGCTGGAAACCAGCGCCTGGCAAGGGTTTCCAGCCGATGCCTTTGCGCGAGCTCAGTCCGGCACCACGGCCGTCGCCTCGATCTCGACCTTGGCCCGGTCTTCGATCAGCGCCACCACCTGTATCGCGCTCATCGCCGGGAAGTGCTTGCCGATGATGTCGCGGTAGGCTTCGCCCACGCCCTTGTAGGCGGCAATGTACTCGCGCTTGTCGGTGACATACCAGGTCATGCGCGTGATGTGCTCGGGCTTGCCGCCGGCTTCGGCCAGCACGGCGACGATATTGGCGAGGGCCTGCCTTGCCTGTGCGGCAAAATCATCCGACACGAACTTGCATTCGGCGTCCCAGCCGATCTGCCCGCCGATGAAGACCTGGGTGCCGGTTGCGGCAATGCCGTTGGAGTAACCGCGCGGCTTGGCCCAGCCCGGGGGTTGCAATACTTTCATGCCGTTCTCCTTTATGTTTCTTTTGGGGGTGTTCGGACGCGTCGTCAGACACCGAGGTAGCGGTGCCACAGCGCATGGTCGGCGTCGAGTTCGGCCGAACTGCCCTGCCAGGCGACGCGGCCGCGCTCGATGATGGAGTGGTGGTCGGCGATCTTGATCAGACGTTCAACGTATTTGTCGATCACCAGGATGGTCTGGCCCTGGCCTTTGAGTGCGCTGAGGCATTGCCAGATTTCCTCGCGGATCAGCGGCGCCAGGCCTTCGGTGGCCTCATCGAGGATCAGCAGGTGGGGGTTGGTCATCAGCGCACGGCCTATGGCGAGCATCTGCTGTTCGCCGCCCGAGAGCTGGTTGCCCATGTTGCTGCTGCGCTCGGCGAGGCGTGGAAAAAAGGCGAACACCTTGGCGAGGGTCCACGGTTCGCTGGTGCCGCTGCGGTTGCCGGCAAAGGCGACGAGGTTTTCGCGCACCGTGAGGTTGGGAAAAATCTGCCGGCCCTCGGGCACCAGCGCCACGCCCATGCGCGCGATGCGGTCTGAACTGCGCGCTTCGATCTGCTCGCCGCGAAAGCGAATGGCGCCGCCGCGCGCCGGTGTCATGCCCATGATGGAGCGCACCGTGGTGGTCTTGCCCATGCCGTTGCGCCCCAGCAGCGTCGCCACCTCACCGGCGCGGATATCAAAGCTGATGCCGAACAAGACCTGGCTTGCGCCGTAGGCGGTTTCAAGGTTCTCGACTCGAAGCAGGGCGTCGCTCACGCGGCGTGCTCCGCATCGAGCTCGTCGCCGAGGTAGGCTTTCTTGACCTCGGCATTGACGCGTATCGCCTCCGGCTCGCCGGTGGCGATGAGGCGGCCGTTGACCAGCACCGATATGCGGTCGGCGAGGCGGAACACCGCGTCCATATCGTGCTCGACCAGCAGTACGGTGACTTCCTCGCGCACTTTTTCGATGAGTTCGATGATGCGCGCCGATTCTTCCGGGCCCATGCCGGCCATTGGTTCGTCGAGCAGCAGCAGCCTGGGTTGCGTTGCGAGGGCAAGCCCGACCTCGAGCTGGCGTTGCTCACCATGGGCGAGATTGCCGGCTGTCGCGTCCTCGCGTCCGGAGAGCCCGACACGCGCCACCAGTTCGCGTGCCTCGTCGAACATCTCGGCCTCGACGGCGAGGGGACGCCAGAACGACATGCTGGAGCCACTGCGCGCCTGCACCGCCAGCGCAACATTGTCGAGCACGCTGAATTTTTTGAAAATGCTGGTGATCTGGTACGAGCGCGCGAGGCCGCGGCGCACGCGCTGGTGCTGCGCCAGGGCGCTGATGTCCCGGCCGGCAAAGGCGAGGCTGCCGCCGTCGCTTGCCAGCGAGCCCGAGAGCTGGGCGATCAGCGTGGTCTTGCCGGCGCCGTTGGGGCCGATCAGCGCGTGTACCTCGCCCTGCAGCACATCGAGCGAGACATCGTCGGTGGCAACGAGTCCGCCGAAACGCTTGATGAGGCCGTCCGCCCTGAGCAATGCCTCAGCCATTGCGCCTCCGCGCGAACAGCCCGGCGATGCCCTGCGGCGCATAGAGCACGATGATGAGCAGGATGATGCCCACGCCGAGCAGCGAGTGCTGCTGGTAATTGGGGTAAAGGTCGGCCATCCAGGCGATCTTGTGGTTGGCGATGAACTCCTCCAGACCGAGCAGGACCAGCGCGCCGATGAGGCCGCCGTAGCGAAAGCCGACACCGCCCAGAATGACCATGATCATCAGGTTACCCGACTGCGTCCAGTGCAGGATGGACGGGTTGATGTAGCTGCCGTGATTGGCGAGCAATGCGCCGGCAAGGCCGCCGAAGGCGCCGGCAATGACAAAACAGGCGAGCTTGTAGCGCTGCGTGGCAAAGCCTATGGCTTCCATGCGCGTTTCGTTCTCGCGTATGGCCTCGATGACGCGGCCAAAGCGCGAGGCGGCGAGGCGCCCGAGCAGCAGCATGGTCAGCGCCAATAGCGCCAGTACGGCGTAATAGAAGCTGGCGTCGTCCTTGAGGTTGACAAAGGGCAGTGTTGAGCGGCCGGGAAGGGGCAGGCCTTCCTCGCCGCCGTAGGCTTTCATCGACACCGTCAGGTAGTAGATCATTTGCGCAAAGGCGAGCGTGATCATGATGAAATAGACGCCGCGCGTGCGCAGCGAGATCGCGCCGATGGCTAGCGCCAGCACCCCCGACAACAGCATGGCGAGCGGCCAGCCGATGAGGGCGCTCGGCACGCCCTCGACAATCATGATGCCCGCCACATACGTGCCGGCGCCGACAAAAGCGGCATGGCCGAAGGAAATCATGCCGCCGTAGCCCAGAATAAGGTTGAGGCTGGTGGCGGCCAGCGCGTAAATCATGATGCGGCTGGCGAAGCTGACGTAATAGGCCTGACCAAATGCCTCCATCGCCGGCGGGAAAGCGATCGCGGCCAGCAGCAGGGCAAAGGTGGCGGTGCGTCGCATCATCCCCTCGCCGGAAACAGGCCCTGCGGCTTCCAGAACAGCACCGCGGCCATCAGTACGTAAATCAGGATGGAGGCGAGGGCCGGGCCGACGGCGCTGGCGAACTGCGGCGGCAGGAACTCGCGCAACAGGTGCGGCATGAAGGCGCGGCCGAAGGTGTCGACAAAGCCCACCAGCACCGAGCCGATCAGCGCACCGCGTATCGAACCGATGCCGCCGATGACAATGACGACAAAGGCGAGGATCAGGATGTTGTCACCCATGCCCACCTGCACCGCGAATATCGGCCCCATCATGGCGCCGGCCACCGCGCACAGCGCGGCGCCGAAACCGAACACCACGGTGAACAACAGCTTGATGTTGACGCCCATGGCGGTGGCCATTTCGCGGTTGGAGGCGCCGGCGCGTACCAGCATGCCGACGCGCGTTTTTGCCACAATGAAGTACAGGAGCAGCGCCACGGCGAGGCCCACGCCGATGATGAGCAGGCGGTAGGACGGGTAAAACAGGCCGGGTATCAGCTCTACCGGGCCGGACAGCGCCGCCGGTGCGCTCATGGCCATGTCCGAGCCCCAGATGATGCGTACCACCTCGTTGCTGATCAGGATGAGGGCGAAGGTGGCGAGCACCTGGGACATGTGGTCGCGGGTGTAAAGGCTGCGCAGTATCGACACCTCGAGCAGCATGCCGACCGCGGCGGTGGCCGGAATGGCAAGCAGTACGCCGGCGGCGAAGGAGCCGGTCGCCTGCACCAGCGTCGCGGCAAGGAAGGCGCCGATCATGTAGAGCGACCCGTGCGCGAGGTTGATCATGTCCATGATGCCGAATACCAGTGTCAATCCGGCGGCGAGCAGGAACAGCATCAGCCCGAACTGAAGGCCGTTCAGCGATTGCTCGAGTATCAGTATCCAGGACATGGGTCGGCGCGCCGTCGTGGACTTGGACTGGGCCGCGTGCGCGTGGGGCTGATGCGCCCTTCGCCGTCGCGCAGCATCAGCTCAAGATGGGCGACGCTCTCCCCCGGCATGCCCGGCGATTCCTCCGCGCCGGCGCGGCGGCTGGCGCTCGGGCCGGGTGTCTTGCGGTTCGGATTGGCGGTGTGCATCTGGGAGCAAATGATACCTGCGCGGAGTGGGCCGGACAACACGCAAATCGGATGGCGCAGTGTTGTTGGACAACATTGTCAAAAATATTTCCAATACCCTGGTCATGCCATCGGGTGCGGATTACCGGCTGAGCGGCGCGCCGCAGTAGCGGTGCTAAACTTGCCCTCATCCCGACAGTCGTGCCTTATCAGGTGCGTCTGGCCCGCATTCAGCACAGGAGCCCATCATGTTTCAACGCAATGCCTGGTATGTCGCCGCGTGGGATCATGAGATTGTGGCCGACAAGCCGTTCGGGCGTATCGTGCTCGACGAGCCGCTGGTGTTCTACCGCAAGGCCGACGGTACGCCCGTCGCGCTCGAGGATCGCTGCTGTCACCGCCATTATCCCCTGCACAAGGGATCGATTACAGGCGATTGCATCGAATGCCACTACCACGGTTTTACCTACGACGACACCGGCAGCTGCGTGCGCGTGCCGGGGCAGGCGAACATACCCGCGGGCGCGCGCGTCAGGCGCTACCCGGTGGTTGAACGCCATCACTGGATCTGGGTGTGGATGGGCGACCCGGCGCTTGCGGATGAATCGAAGATCACGGATTTTCACTGGATGGACGATGCGAACTGGCGCGCCAAGGGTGCGCTCTACCAGGTGAAGAGTAGTTACAGGCTGGTGATCGAAAATCTGCTCGACCTCAGCCACCTGTCGTTCGTGCACAAGACGACCATAGGAAATTACGCGACGGCTGAAAAAGCCGAGGTAAGGACGCAGCGGACGGACAATGACGTCACGGTTGCCCGCTGGATCATCGACGCTCCGGCGCCGCCCACCTACGTCAAGGCCGGCGGTTTCACCGGCAATGTCGATCGCTGGCAGTTCATCAATTTCACGCCGCCTTGCTTTGTGCGGCTGGACGTCGGGGCGCTGGCGACCGGGCGCGGCGCGCCGGAAAAAAAGACCGGCGCCTTCGCGGCGGAAGGGCAAATGGCGGGGGGCATAGAAATGCGCAACCTGAATGCGATCACCCCGGAAACCGGCAAGAGTTGCCACTACTTCTGGGCGCAGGCGCACAATTTCCTGCTTGACCAGCCGCAAGTGACCGACATGCTGTTCCAGCAAATCGACCTTGCGTTCCGGCAGGACTGGGAGGTGTTCGAAAACCAGCAGCGCTGGATGGACATGGCCCCTGACGCCCCGCGCATAGACGTGAACGGGGACTCGGGACAGATACAGGGGTTGCGACTGCTCGATCGCAAGATCGCGGAAGAAACCGGACAAGCAGTGCGCTGAGGCTCCGCAAAAACGAAACGGGGCGAGCAAACCGCCTCGCCCCGGTGCGGGCCCGCCCGCGGATTTACTTCATCTTGCAGTCCTGCACGTAGGCGTCGCCGCGATCCTTGAAGATCGTGCTTATGGTCTTGTTGACGATGCGGCCCTGGCTGTCCTTGCCGACCACGCGCAGGTAATAGTTCTGGATCGGGTAATGGTTGGTGTTGAACTTGAAGCCGCCGCGCACCGACTCGAATTTGGCCGCCTTCAGCGCCTTGCCGAGGGCTTCCTTGTCCTCGATCTTGCCCTTGACGCCGCGCACCGCCGAGTCGATCAGCATCGCCGTGTCATAGGCCTGAGCCGCATAGACGCTGGGCAGGCGCTTGTATTCCTTTTCGAACTCGGCAACAAATTTCTTGTTGGCGGCGTTGTCGAAATCGAGCGCCCAGTGCGAGGTGTCGAACAGGCCCAGCATCGGGTCGCCGACCGGGCGTATCACGTCCTGGTCGGAACCGAAGCCCGGGGTGATGAGCTGGATGTCCTTGGACAGGCCGGCGCCGACGAACTGCTTTATGAAGTTGATGCCCATACCGCCGGGCAGGAAAATGTACAGCGCGTCGGGCTTGGCGGCGCGCACCTGCGCGAGCTCGGCCGAGTAATCGATCTGTCCGAGTTTGGTATAGACCTCGTCGGCAACCTTGCCCTTGAAGAAGCGCTTGAACCCGGCCAGCGAATCCTTGCCCGCCTGGTAGTTTGGCGCAATCATGTACACGTTCTTGTAGCCCTTGGTCGTGGCGTACTGCCCTGCCGCCTCGTGGAAGGCGTCATTGGGCCAGGCCACGGCAAAGAAGTAGGGATTGCACTGCGCGCCGGCGAGCGGCGAGGGCGCGGCGTTGGGGCTGACGTAATAGGTCTTGGCAGCGAAGGCGTCGGGCACCGCCGCCAGCATGATGTTGGAGAACACGATGCCGGTCAGAAAATCGACCTTGTCGAGTTTGATGTTCTTTTCGGCCAGTTGCTTGCCGACCTCGGGCTTGAACTGATCGTCGCCGATGAGCACCTCGGCCGGCAGTCCGCCCAGCTTGTTGCCATTGAGCTTGACCGCCAGCATGAAGGCGTCGCGAATGTCGGTGCCGATCGCGCTGCTCGGCCCCGAAAGGGTGCTGATGAAGCCGACCTTGACCTTGTCGGCCGCCGTCGCCGGCAGAGCGAGGGCGAGGGCGGCGGCAAGGCCTGCTGCGGATGCAATGGTTGCGAGGGGCTTGTTCATGTGGACGTCTCCTGATGGTCTGTGCACGGCTTATACGGCAGTCAAGGCGAGGGCGGCGGTTATAGTGGGTAAGCCGAGGAAAAGCGGGCCGGCAATCGCCGGAAACTGCTTTATGTTTGAAATATATGGAAGCCTTGCGCCCCTGTCAACCGCGACGGTCCGCCGCAGCCTGTGCCCTTTCGCGCTTTGCGCGCCGTGTGCCGGGCCGGGACGGCCTAGTCGCGTCGCGTCAGTACGCGCGTGCCCTGGTCGTAAAAGCTGGTGATCAGGCTCACCGCGCGCGCCGCTTCGCGCAGCTGGTTTTCGAAACCCGGAATCCGTGCGGTCGGCTGCATCAGCAACTCGCGCCTCACCGCCAGGAAGCCGGCGGTGAGGGTACGGCCCTTTTCGGTCACCTCGTAACTGGTTTCACGATTGGTCGAGCCCGGCGCCTTTTGCACCAGCCCCGCCTTGATGAGCTTGCGCAGGCTGTACTGTATGTTGGCGATGTCGTCGCGATTGGCAAAGCGCGACAGCTCGATGACGCCGCGCGGCCGCGATGCGGACATCAATTGCTGCAGGATCACATTGTCCTGGCCCGAGAGGTTGTGGCCGCGTCCTTCGGCGCCGAGCAACAAGCCGATGAAACGGAAAAAGGCCTCGGTCGCACAAATCAGTGACTGTTCGAATTCGGTGACGGCCTGCTCGTGAGGTGAGGCGCCGAGGTGGACCGGTACGGTGCGTGGTAGGCGATCCGGACTGTTTTTTCTGACACCGGCCCTTGCCGGCGCTGCAGGCGCGTTTGCGGGTTTCATGCTCGTATCCTCATCAGGCCGTAGCGGTTGGTTCAAGCCGATATTGCGGCCTAGCTTAACGCTTGACTGCTATGCCTTCAAGGGTAGAATGCATCGTACTTTCAATTAATCGCCGGGTCCGCAATCCGCGCGCGCGCTTGGTTTGCTCGCGATTGTTAGGGTCAGGGTTAGGGCTAGGGTTAGGGATTGTCCGTGCCCTGGCGTATGACGGAGAGCCTGGACCATGATCGAAGTGCGGCAAGAAGCGGCGCGTGCAAGGACCGGGCAGCCCGCGCTGACCGGGGAAGCCACAGACGCGGCATGGGTCAAGCGCCGCGCCAAGGAACTGGGCGCCGACCTGGTTGGCATCGCGAGCGCCGCCACGCTCAACGCCTTTCCGCCGGATCCGCGCTGGCCGCAGACACCGGAGCGCATTTCTCCGTATTGCAAGAGCGTGATCGTCATCGCGCAGCGTATTCCCGCCGGGGCCTTTCGTTGCAAGAGCAACACGCCGGTGCAGTACCTGGACATGCTGGTGCTGCGCAAGATGGACAAGATCGCCTACCGCCTCGCCGACGAAATGGAGCGACGCGGCCATCCGGCATTCATCACCGCGGCGCAGGAAACCGAATGGACCTACAAGCGCGCCAGTTACGGCCGCCTGTCGACGCGCCACCTCGGTGTCGAGGCCGGCCTCGGCACGCTGGGCCTGGAAGTAAACATACTCACACCCGAGTTCGGGCCGCGCATTTATCTCACCGGCATCCTCACCGACCTCGAACTTGAGGCCGACTCGCCGATACGCGAGCAGGTGTGCATAGGTGAATCGTGCAGCCGCTGTCTGCACTCCTGCCCGGCCGACGCCGTGCTTCACTTCGGCATTGACAAGCGCCAGTGCGCCACCGAGGCGCAGGAATTCGGCTTCGGCACCATGCTGGGCATGTTCGACAAACTGGCGGCGGCGCCCGACACCGCGCACGCGGTGTTTCGTTCGCGCGAGTTTTTCGGGTTCTGGCAGGGGCTGCTGCGCGTAGTCGGCTCCTTTGGCGACTGTCCGCGCTGCCTCGCCGTGTGCCCGGTCGGCAACGACTACCACGCCCACCTTGCCGACGCGCAAAAAACCATTCCGGAAAAAACGCCGGAAAAGACCGCGCTGGGCAAACAATACAAGGCGGCGCGCGCCGCGCACGATGCAGGCGGCCAACACAAGCTGCCGGGCCTGTCGGACTGGAACGTGCGCTGGGTCGGCCCGGACGGCTACCAGGGCATGGTGGCGAGGCAGATGCAGGCATTCAAGCAGCAGCAAAAGGAGCGCGAACGCGCCGAGCAGGCGCCACCGCCGGTGGACGTCGCGGGAGAATGACATGGTAGGCATATTCAAAAAGCCGCTCGGCGCCGACGCCATCAAGGCGAAGGCGCGCGAACTGGGCGCCGACCTGGTGGGCATCGCCGAGGGTGCGACTCTCGACGCGCATCCGCCCGATCCGGCCGACCCGCGCCGCCCGTCCGACATCACCGAACTCGATTCTGGCCGCATCATCGTGCTGGCGCGGCGCCTGTCTGACGGCGTTGCGCGCATCGCCAACTGGGGCGACCGGCACAAGTTCTACAACGACGAGATCGCGCTGTCCCTGCTCGAGGAAACCTCGCTGGAGCTGGTCTACTGGCTGGAGGACTGCGGCTACCCGGCGGTGATCGTGCCGCCCACCCATGTCGATCCCTGGCGCTACCAGGACGACCCCAAGGCGCACCAGAGCACGCTGTTGTCACTGCCGCATGCCGCAGTCGAGGCGGGGCTGGGCACGCTGGGCCTCAACCTGCAATTGCTGACGCCGGAGTTCGGACCGCGTGTGGTGCTGACCGCAGTGCTGTGCTCGGTGGATGTCGAATGCGACCCACGCATGGACGAGGCGCTGTGCCTTGGCCCGGCCTGCGGGCGTTGCCTCAAGACCTGCCCCGGTGATGCGGTCCAGCACTGGGGACGCGACTGGGAGGCCTGCGACACCTACCGTTCGCCCTACGGCTTTGCCAAGCTGACCGGCCATATTGAGGCCATCATCAGCGCCAGTGGTGAAGCCGAGCGCAAGGAACTGCTGCGCTCGGAAAGCACCTTCAACCTGTGGCAGAGCATCTTGCGCGGATCGGGTGCCATTACCGGCTGCCGGCGTTGCGCCGACGTCTGCCCCGTAGGTGCGGACTACGCGCCCATGCTGCAGGACGCACTCGAGGTCATACCCGAGAACACGCCGCAAAAAGACGCACGGCTGGACGCGATGCAGGCGCCGGGCGCGGTCTCCGGCCACGGCGCGCAGGCGCGCTGGATTGGCCGCTTGATCCCGGTCAAGGGGAAGGCGTAGGCATGCCACTCGCACTGCCCGGGTCGCGTGCGCAGATCAGCGCCATACAGCGTGCGCGCAAGGTGGTTGCGCTCGAGCAGGCGCGGCGGGCGCCGTTTTATGCCGGCAAGCTGGACCACATCGACGCAAGCCGCCTCGACGATCCTGCGGAGTGGGCGAAAATTCCGGTGCTCGACAAGGAGGCGCTGCGTCAACTCAGCGACACGCAGTTCTACCAACAGTTTTGCCTTCCGGCGAAGGACGGCATCGCCGAATACTGGCGTTCGGGCGGCGCCACCGGCAAGCCGCTGTTTTATCCGCGCAGCGCCACCGACATCCGGTACGGCCTGCTCTCGTTCGCGCGCACCTATGACTGCATAGGGTGCGCGCGCGGTGAGTCGGCGCACGTGTCCTTTCCGCTGGGCATCCATCCGGTGGGGCAGATTTTTGCGCGTGCCGCGTCGCACGCGGGCATCGCCGCGATGTGGGCCGGCGCTGGCACGACCACGCCCTCGGCGGTGCAGCTCGAGCTGGTGACCCGACTCAAGCCGTCAATCTGGCTGGGCATGTCGAGCTACGGCCTGCATCTTGCCAACCTCGCCGATACCCAGGGACTGGACCTTGCCGCAGGTTCGGTGAAGACGGTCATTTGCTCGGCCGAGCCGCTGTCCGACGCCAAGCGCGAAAAAATGTCGCGCATGTGGGGTGCGCGTGTGCTCGACACCTTCGGCATGACCGAGGCCGGCATGATGGCCGCCGAGGACGGCAGCGGCCCGGGCATGCGTGTCTGGACCGACATGTACTACATCGAGGTGGTCAACGAACAGAGCTTCCTGCCGGTCAAGCCAGGAGAAGTGGGCACCCTGCTGGTCACGCCGCTGTGGACCAACAACGTCACACCCTTCCTGCGCTGGAGTTCGGGCGACATCGTCGTCTATGACGAGGCCGACGACCGGTCCGGCCCGTTCGCGGTGTTCCCGCGTTTGCGCCACGCCCACCGCACCACCGGATTTTTCAAGATACGCGGCGTCAACGTCAATCATCCGGAGTTCGAGGATTTCATTTTCCGTTTTCCGGAAATCAACGATTTCAAGTGCGAGCTTGTGACCGAGGGCGACGTGGAACTGATGCGCGTTTCGATAGAAGTACGCCGCGGCAACGAGGCGCCTGCCGCCGCCGCATCGCTTATCGCCGCGGTCAAGCGCACCTTCGAGGTAACGCCGGACGTGGTGGTCCTTGCCGCCGGTACACTGGCGCGGGAGTTCGAGTCCAGCGTCAAGGCGCCGCGCTTCGCCGACCGGCGCCGCTAACCGCGCCGGAACGTTTTCGACCGTCGTGGTAAAACGGACACTTAGAGCCAAATATTCCGGGAAGGGTGCAATGAGAATAGATGTCATAGGCGGCGGGCCCGCCGGCCTGTATTTCGCCATTCTGGCGAAAAAGAGCATGCCCCAGGCCGAGATCAACGTCACCGAACGCAACCGCGCCGACGACACCTTCGGTTTTGGCATCGTGCTGTCGGACGAAACGCTCAACAACCTGCGCCTCGCCGACGAACCCTCGTACCACGACATCGCCATAAATTTTGCCTACTGGGACGATATTTACACCCGTTACAAGGGCACGGTGCACAAGTCCTCGGGCCACGGTTTTTCCGGCATCAAACGCATTGCGCTGTTGCAAATCCTGCAGCGGCGCGCCGCCGCACTCGGCGTGAATGTCACCTATCAGTGCGAGGACAAGGGACTGGCATCGCACGCCGGCGCCGACCTGATTGTCGCTTGCGACGGCATAGCCAGCGCGGTGCGCGAATCGCTCAAGGACCATTTCAAGCCGAACGTTGATCTGCGGCCGAACAAATTTGTCTGGCTGGGCGCCAACATGAACCTGCCTGGCTTCACCTACAGCTTCCAGGAAAACAAGGATGGCATCTGGAACCTGCATGCCTACCAGTTCACCGAGGGCGAATGCACGCTGGTGGTCGAGACCACCGATACCGCGTTCAAAAACTCGGGTCTTGCCATTGATGACGAGAAGGCCACGGCGGCCTATATCGAAAAAATATTCGCCGAGGAATTGCGCGGCGCCGACGGCAAGCAGAACAAGGTGCTGACCAACCGCTCGTTGTGGCGCAATTTCCCGACCATCAAGTGCGCGACATGGCATTACGAGAACGTGGTGCTGCTGGGCGATGCCGCGCACACCGCGCATTTTTCCATCGGCTCGGGCACCAAGCTCGCGCTCGAAGATGCCATCGCGCTGCACAAGGCGGTGATGGCCAATCCCGGTCACATCAAGGTAGCCCTTGGCGCCTACGAAACATCACGGCGCGAGGAAGCCGAGCGCATCCAGCATTCGGCCAACGTCAGTCTGGGGTTTTTCGAGAACGTCGGGCGCTTCTGGCACATGGACCCGGTGCAGTTCAACTTCGCGCTGATGAGCCGCTCCAAGCAGATTACCTACGAAAACCTGCGTCTGCGTGATGCCGGCCTGATACGCGAACTCGACGCCTGGTGGGCGAAAGAAGTGGCGCGCACCGAAAAACTCGCGCTGCCGCAGAACGTCACGCCGCCGCCGCCGCTGTTTTCGCCCTTCACGCTGCGCGACATGAAGCTCGCCAACCGAGTCGTGGTGTCGCCGATGTGCCAGTACTCGGCGGTGGACGGCACGCCCAACGACTGGCACATGGTGCACTACGGCGCGCGCGCGCTGGGTGGAGCTGGTCTCGTTTACACCGAAATGACCTGCGTTGCCGCCGATGCGCGCATCAGCCCGGGTTGCGCCGGCATGTACACTGCCGAACACGCGGCGCAATGGCAGCGCATCGTCAGTTTTGTGCACGCGCAAAGCGACGCAAAAATCTGCCTGCAACTCGGTCACGCCGGACGCAAGGGCTCGACCCAGCTGGCGTGGGAGAAAATCGACCGCCCGTTGCCCGAGTCTGCAGGCTCGGCGCGGAGGAACTGGCCGATCCTGTCGGCCTCGCCGCTGCCGTATCACCCCGGCGTGTCGCAGGTGCCGCGCGCCATGGACCGCGCCGACATGGATCGCGTGCGAGATCAGTTTGTCGCCGCGGCGCGCATGGCGGTTGATTGTGGTTTTGACATGCTCGAAGTGCACATGGCCCACGGCTATTTGCTGGCGACCTTCATTTCCCCGGTCACCAACCAGCGCAAAGACGAGTACGGCGGGTCGCTTGAAAACCGCCTGCGCTATCCGCTCGAGATATTCGACGCCGTGCGCGCCGTCTGGCCGGCGGCAAAACCGATGGCGGTGCGCCTGTCGCTGACCGACTGGATGCCCGGCGGCCTCAGCGCGACCGATGCGGTCGCCGCAGCAAAGCTGCTCCAGGCGCACGGTTGCGACCTCATCGATTGCTCCACCGGCCAGACCGATCCGGCCTCGCGCCCAGTCTATGGCCGCATGTACCAGGCGGTGTTCGCCGAACAGATTCGCAACGAGGCGGGCATCGCTACCATGGCGGTGGGCGCCATCACCAGCGCCGACCAGGTCAACACCCTGGTCGCCTCCGGTCGCGCCGACCTCGTGGCGCTGGCGCGGCCGCACCTCGCCAATCCCAACTTCACGCTGCATGCGGCCGCCGAATATGCCGCCGCGGGGTATGCTTTGCCCGCCGTCACCTGGCCCAAGCAGTACGAACCGGGCGCACAGCAACTCAAGGGCCTGGTCAGCCGGGCCCGCGAGGA
Organism: uncultured Bordetella sp.; assembly: GCA_964385505.1. Classification (GTDB taxonomy): domain Bacteria; phylum Pseudomonadota; class Gammaproteobacteria; order Burkholderiales; family SG8-39; genus CAITSH01. The sequence goes on along the minus strand of CAYLPI010000055.1, from coordinate 7,844 downwards.
TGGGCTGCAAAAGCAGCAGCAGGTGAAGCCACCCAGGCCGGAGCGCGCAAAAAAGCGCGCGCCGACCTGGCGTTGATGGATTTTCGTGTGATCGGTCGCAGAACGAGATGTTGTCATCCCGAGCAAAACGAGGGATCTGCTTTTGTCCGGCGAAACAGCAGATTCCCCGGGTCGCACCCTCGCCGGGTTACCCCCACCGGGTGACGGAACAAATAATTCTTTGAACAGGATCGCATTTGAGCACGCCAGCATTCGATACCCGCGCCTTTCGCAGTGCCCTGGGTGTTTTTCCGACCGGTGTTGCGATTGTCACCACCCGTGCTGCGGATGGCGGCCTGGTCGGCCTCACCATCAATTCGTTTTCATCGCTGTCGCTCGACCCGCCGCTGGTGCTGTGGTCGCTCAATACCAACTCGCCTTCGCTGTCGATGTTCCGCGACGGCTCGCATTTCACCGTCAACATTCTCGCGCAAGAGCAGGCCAATCTGTCGCAGCGCTTCGCCTCGCGCATCCCGAACAAGTTCGAGGGTGTGGAATTTCGCACCGGTGCCGGCGGCACGCCGCTGATCGTCGATTGCGCCGCCTGGCTGGAGTGCCGCACCTACTCGCACCAGGACGCCGGCGACCATATCCTGTTTATCGGCGAGGTCGAACGTTTCGAACGGACCGAGAAAAAGCCGCTGATTTTTTGCGGCGGCAAGTACATCTTCAGTGAGCGCGAGGCCGATGCCGCCACGCTGGCGAACTGGGGCTGGGGAATCTAGCAGGCGGTTGCGTAACACATGGGCAGGCATGGAAACGCCCGACCACCATGCAGGCCGCCGTGATAACAGCCGCTGATTCGGGGAATCCAAAGGCGATCTCCCCTCCGGTTCAATGCGCTGCCGGCGGACTGCAAGCGGTGTCTGGCCGGCGGGTATAATCGGCGCCTTGCATACACCAGCGCGGGACCGCCTGAGCGGCGGTTCCGCGTTTGCTTTTTTGAGTCCGCCTTGAGCGCATTGACACCCGCCCCCGCCCGTCCTCTGCCCGCGCTGCGTCTCAACGCGCGCGGCGAGCGCCGTGTTGACTATCGCGCGGTGCTGGTGCTGGCGGTGCCGCTGATTGCCAACTCCGGCATCACCGCAGCGCTCAACCTCACCGACACCTGGTTCCTCGGCAAGATTTCGACCGAGGCGGTGGCGGCCATGGGTGCGATTTTCTGGCTGATGCTGGTGTTTTTTTTGCTGATGTTCGGCATCGGTATGGCAGTGCAGACGCTTGCCGCGCAGGCCTTCGGCGCCGGGCGCAAGCACGACGCGGCGCAAGCGGCGCGGACCGGCTTCTGGTGCGCGCTCGTGACCATCCCGTTTTTTCTGCTGGTCGCCGAGGGCGGGGGATGGCTGCTGGCGCCGTTTCACCTTGAACCGGGCATCGAGCGCCTTGCCCTCGAATTCTGGCGGCCGCGCATGCTCGGCGGCCCGGCTTCGGTCGCGCTGTTTGCCTTTACTGCGTTTTTCAACGCCATTGGCCGCACCCGCATCACGCTGGCCGTGATGGTGGTTGTTATGCTGCTCAATGTCATCCTCAATCAATGGCTGATATTCGGCCTTGGCCTGGGCATGGCGGGTGCCGCCTGGGCATCGACGATTTCGGTGGCGGTCGGCGTGGTGCTGGGGTTGCTGATGTTCCTGTCTGCGGGGGTGCACGCCGAGTTCGGATCGCGCCTGCGCTGGCAGCCCGATGGGTCGCGCATTGCGAAACTGTTCAAGTTCGGCTTTCCGATGGGCCTGTCACCGGCGGCCGACGTCACCGGTTTTGCGCTGTTCCAGTTGATGCTGGTGAGCCTGGGACCGGTGGACGGCGCGGCGACGCAAATCGTCATGATGCTGACCTCGGTCGCCTATATGCCGGCGGTGGGCATGGCCGTTGCGGCGACCACGCTGGTGGGCCAGTCCATTGGTGCGGGCGACAAGGACTGGGCGTATCGCGTCGGCAACGCCGGCATCGTGCTCGCCATCGCCTATATGGGCGTGCTGGGCCTGGTGCTCGCCCTTGGCGGCCCGTGGTGGATGTCGGTATTCGTCACGGCCGGTGATCCGCGCGCCGCCGAGGTGGTGAAGCTGGGCACGCTGTTGTTGTGGATTGCCGCTGGCTATCAGGTGTTTGACGCCCTGCACCTTGGCGCCAACTTCAGCCTGCGCGGCGCCGGCGATGCGCGCGTGCCGGCGCTGATCCTGCTCTTGTTGTCGTGGTTCGGTTTTGTGCCGCTCGCCCACATGCTGACCTTTGCACCGGGCCAGGGCTGGGTCAATTTCCTGCCGCAATTCGGCTGGGGCTCGGCCGGCGCCTGGACTGCGGCGCTGATTTACATGATTGTCATGAGTTGCGCCCTCGCCTGGCGCTGGCGTTCGGGAGCGTGGCGGAAGATACGGCTGCAGCGGAGTTGATGGCTGGAAAGCCGCGCTGGGCGTGGCTTTCCAGCCGGTTTCACCCCGGCGTCTGGCGTCTGGCGTCGTCAGCCGGTGCGACATCGACGCCCTTGAGGCTGACGCGCTCGATCGCCCGCCGTATCAATTCCGAGCCACGCGCGTCATCGATCAGCCGGTTCACCGCCGCCAGTCGCGACGCTTCGCCCCGGCCGACAATGATGGACTGCTGCACGCCGAGAAAATTGTCCGGTAGCACGCGCAGCGCCGGGTTTTTTGCCGCGGCTTCGGGCAGGCGCGTGCGGTTGGCGGCGATGGCGTCAATCTCGCCGTCGGCAAGACGTTTGAGCGCAACGTCGATGGGGCCGGGTGGTGTCGGCCTGAGTTCGGCGTGACGCAGCACGCGTTGCAGGTGCAGATGTCCGGCGTCGCCTTGCGCAACGCCGATACGCACGCCGGGCAGGTCCACCTCGGCCACGTTCAGCAGCGGTGATGCCTGCGGCACCAGATAGGTGTTCCAGGCGAGCAGATAGGTTTGCGAAAAAGCGACATCGCGCGCGCGTCCGGTGTCATAGGCGACAAAGCCGGTGTCTGCGGCGCCGCTCCTGATGCTGTCCGTGACCGCCTGCGGATTGGCGACGGCCGTGAAACTGACCGTCACGCCGATGCGCCGCGCCAGTTCGCGCGCAAGACCGGCTGCGGGACCGCTGACGCCGCCGGTCTTCGGGTCGAGACGGGCCTGCGTCGGATTGGAGGCGAGAAAAGCGGCGCGCAAGCCCGCCGTCGCGGAAAAATCCGCAGCGTTCAACTGCGTGCCGAAACCGCCGAGCGCCAGCGCAATGGCAGCAACAATGTGCTTTGACCCCGGCATGACGCCTAGTCGGCCTTGGCGCCGCTCGCCTTGATGACTTTCGCCCAGCGATCGGTTTCGGCGCGCATCAGGTTGGCAAGGCCCTCGGGCGCGGTACCCACCGGCTGGAAATAAATGCGCAGCATTTTTTCACGCACATCCTGGCTGCGCAGGATGGTGTTGAGTTCGCGCGACAGGCGGTCGAGGATGGGTTTGGGTGTTTTGGCCGGCGCGACAATGCCTATCCATGCGCTCGATTCAAAGCCGGGGAAACCCGCCTCGGCCACGGTCGGCAGATCGGGTAATACCAGGCTTTTGACGCTGCTGGTCACCGCGAGCGCCTTGAGCCTGCCCGCCTGCACCAGCGGCATGGCGACACCCGGCACGACAAAACCGCCGGCAATCTGGCCGCCGAGGATGGCGGTGTTGACCTGCGGACTGCCCGGATAGGGAATGTGCTGGATGTCCATGCCGGTCTGCATTTTCAGCAGTTCCATCGTCAGGTGCGAGGCGCTGCCGTTGCCGACCGAGCCGAAATTGAGTTTGCCCGGACGCGCCTTGACGTAGTCGATGAACTCCCTGACGGTGTTGACACCCAGCTTCGGATCGACGATCAGCACGTTCGGGCTCAGCGCGGCGAGGGTGATGGGCGCGAGTTCCTTGAACGGGTCGTACTCCATTTTTTTGTACAGCACGGTGTTGACCGCGAGCGGTCCGGGGATGGACAGGCCCAGCGTGTAGCCGTCGGCTGCGGCCTTGGCGACGAGGCCGGTGCCGAGATTGCCGCCGGCGCCCGGTTTGTTCTCTATCACCACCGGTTGCCCGAGCGCTTGCGACAGCTTGTCATTGAGCAGGCGCGCGATCAGGTCGGGTGAACTGCCGGGCGGGAAGGGCACGATGAGGTGCACTGCGCGCGAGGGCCAGGGATCGGCGGAATGGGCGGCGAGCGGTAAGGCCGCGCTGAGCAGCGCGAGGGCGAGCAGTAAAAGGCGCATCAAACCTCCTTGTAGTTGTTATCGTTGTTACGTCATGTTGAATCAGGGTACGAACCGGATTGTAGCCGGAGGGCTCTCAGATCGCGTCGCGTCCGAGCCAGGCGCCATTGAGCACCAAGGCGGCCTGCAGGGCCGGCACATCCAGTGCCCGCAGCGCAATGCCGGCCTGGATGCTCATCGCCGCCGCGAGGCCGGCCGCCTCGCCCATGACAAAACAGGCGCCGCTGACGCGCGCCGCCGACTGTCCCTCCTGCGTCATTGAGGCGCAGCGTCCGGCGACGAGCAGGTTTTCGATGCGCCGCGGCACGATCATGCGGTAGGGCAGTTGGTTGTAGCCGCGCGAGCCCGCGGGCTGCCAGCTCCAGGTGACGTCTCCGGCTACATGGCGCTCCAGCGGCCAGCCGTTGACGCCTATGGCATCGCTAAAGTCGGCGCAATTGATGACGTCATCGCCTGACAAAGCGTAGCTGCCCATGACGCGGCGGGTTTCGCGTATGCCGACCTGGGCGGCGATGTCGAGCACATAGCTTTTTTCGAAGCCGGGTACGCGCGCCTTGAGGAAGGTGATGTAGTCGCGAATCTGCCGGCGTCCCTCGATTTCACCGGCGGAAAATTGCGCTGCGTCAGTGCCATCCATGGCCTGGCCGGCCGCATTTTTGATTTGCGTGATGTTGGCGCGCCATTCGGTCGGGTTTTTCATCGGCCGCACGATGGCGCCCAAGCGCGGGAAGGCAAAATCGCCGCTCGCCTGCGCTTCGTGCATCAGTCGCGGGATGTCGTGCATGGCGGTGGCGGCCTTTGCCGGATCGACGTTGTTGACGCGAAACATCAGCGTCGGATAAAGCAGGTGGCCGTCGGCATTGCCTTTTTCAAACGGCGCACCGGCCCAGGCCGCAA
>CAYLPI010000055.1:0-2684 GCA_964385505.1 uncultured Bordetella sp. | reverse complement strand
CGCGCCGCGGCCGGATTTGGTTTCGACCAGCAGCGCGTCGATGCGCGCGTCGTTTGCCATGCTCGCGCCGGCGGCAAGCGCGTGAAACAACAGCTTCGCGCCGGCGCCCAGCAGCATGTCGTCGGCGGCGCATTTGTAGGCCGCCATGTCGTAGGCCTGGGCGCGGGTCTTGCCGAAAATCAGGTGCGGTTCGTTGAGCCCGTCGAGCGCGTCGATGCGCTCCAGCAATTCGTCTGCGACACCGTGGACGACGCGGCGGATATCACCATGCACATTGGCGAACAGGCCGCAAAAATTGGTCACGCCGGCAGCCGTGCCCATGCCGCCGAGAAAGCCGTAGCGTTCGACCAGCAGCGTGCTCGCCCCGGCGCGTGCGGCCGCGGTTGCGGCGGCGATGCCTGCCGGGCCGCCGCCCAGTATCACCACATCGGCCTCGGCAATGACCGCAGTGCGGCGCGCCGGTTCGGTGATGGTCTTGGCGGACATGCTCGCGCTGCCTTACCCCTTTCCCCCGATCCCTCCCCCGCAAGGGGGGAGGGGAGGTCTGTGAGCCGCTTGCGCGACTTATTATTCAGTTGCGCAGCTTGAAGCGCTGAAGCTTGCCTGTTTCGGTGCGCGGCAGTGACGTGACAAAGGCCACGGCGCGCGGATATTTGTAGGGGGCGATGCCGGCCTTGACGTAGTCCTGCAAGGCCCTCGCCATGGCATCGTCCGCAGCAAAGCCGGCTTTGAGCACGACAAAGGCCTTGACGATCTGGCCGCGCTCTTCATCGGGCACGCCGACGACACCGCATTCGGCGACGGCTTCGTGCGCCAGCAGGCAGGACTCGACCTCGGGGCCGGCGATGTTGTAGCCGGCTGAGATGATCATGTCGTCGGTGCGCGCCTGGTAGAAGAAGTAGCCGGCCGCGTCCATTTTGTAGGCGTCACCGGTGAGGTTCCAGCCGTTCCTGACGTAATTCTTCTGCCGCGCATCGGCGAGATAGCGGCAGCCGGTGGGGCCCTTGACCGCGAGCTTGCCGACCACACCTGGCGGGCAGGGCTTGCCCTCGTCATCCACCACCATCGCCTTGTAGCCGGGAATAGCGTAGCCGGTGGCGCCGCGGCGCACCGCTTCGGGCGTGTGCGAAATGAATATGTGGATCATCTCGGTCGAACCTATGCCGTCTATGATCTCGATGCCGGTGGCGTTCTTGAACAACTGCCGCGTCGCGTCGGGCAGGGCTTCGCCGGCAGAGACGCATTTGCGCAGGCTGCGGATATTGAAATTTTGCGCGAGCCCGGCCATCTGGCGATAAAAGGTCGGCGCGGTAAAGCACACCGTGGCCTTGAAGTCCTGCACCACCTTGAGCAACAATTCGGGCGAGAGCTTTTCCATGAGCACCGTGGAGGCGCCAAAGCGCATCGGGAAGGCCAGCATGCCGCCGAGGCCGAAGGTAAAGGCGAGCGGCGGCGTGCCGCAAAAAATATCGTTGCGCATGGGCTTGAGGCAGGAACGCGGAAAGCTGTCGCACATGGCGATGACGTCGCGATGAAAATGCATGGTGCCCTTGGGTTCACCGGTGGTGCCCGAGGTAAAGGCGATCAGCGCGACATCCTCGGCGGCGGTGTCGCAATTGCGAAAGCCGATGGGCTTCTCAGCCAGCCGTGTCTCAAGACCTTGCGCCGAGGCATCGTTGAAATACACCACTTGCCTGAGGTCGGCGCAAAAATGCTCGCCCGGCTGGCGGCAGTTTTCCATTTCTTGCGCCAGGTACAGGTCGCACAGGGCGGCGCTGACCCTCGCCTTGTCGATGATTTGCTTGAGTTCCTTCGCGCGCAGTAAAGGCATCGTCGCCACGGCGATCATGCCGGCCTTGATGACGCCGAACCAGCAGGCGGCCATCATCGGGTTGTTGGGACCGCGCAGCAGCACGCGGTTGCCCGGCGCGAGCTTCATGTCGCTGACCAGCACATGCGCGATCTGGTTGGCGCGCGCCAGCAACTGGCGGTAAGTGGCGTGCACCGGCCGGCCGTCGACCGAGGTCCAGATCACCGGACTGTCGGCGTGGCCCGCCGCGACGGCGCGATCGAGCAACAGCGCGGCGGCGTTCATGCGCTCCGGATATTGCAACTCGGGCAGGTCGAAAATCAGTTCCGGCCACTGCTCGCGCGGCGGCAGTTGGTCTTTTGCGAAGGTATCGAGGTGTGCCGTGCGTGCCATGGATCGGCCCCGCTATTTGCGGAGGGTCTCCCTTGCGATGATCAGTTTCTGGACCTCGGTCGCGCCCTCGTAAATGCGCAGCGACCTGATTTCGCGATAAAGCCGTTCGACGATGTTGCCGCTCCTGACGCCCTCGCCGCCGAACACCTGGACGGCACGGTCGATGATGGCCTGGGCATTTTCGGTGGCGACCATCTTGGCCATGGCCGCTTCGCGCGTCGAGCGTTCGCCCTTGACGTCGCGCAGCCAGGCGGCGCGGTAGGTCAACAGGGCGGCGCTGTCTATGCCGGTCGCCATGTCGGCGACGGCGGCCTGGGTGAGCTGGAAATCGGCCAGGGTCTGGCCGAACATCTTGCGGCTGGTGGCCCGATTGACGGCCTCGTCCATGGCGCGGCGGGCAAAGCCCAGCGCCGCCGCAGCGACCGAGGCGCGAAAAATATCCAGGGTCTGCATCGCCACCTTGAAACCGCCGCCGGCGGCG
>CAYLPI010000054.1:0-22000 GCA_964385505.1 uncultured Bordetella sp. | reverse complement strand
GACGCATTCGCCGTCCCCGCTACGTTGTCCGCCACACTCACCGTGGGCGCCGTCGCATCCACCGTCACCGTGTAGTTCGCCGTACCCGTTCCCTGGTTCCCGGCCGCATCCGTCGCTCTGGCGTTAAACGCGTACGCCGTACCGCCAGTCAGCGTCCCCGTCGTGTACGTCCATACCCCAGAGCCGTTCGCCGTCGCCGTCCCCAGCACCGTCGCACCGTCGTAGATCGTCACCGTGCTGTTCGCCTCGGCCGTGCCGTTCAGCACCAGCACCGTGTCATCGCTCACACCACCGCTCGAGACCGTCCCCTGAATCGTCCCAACGTTATCCACCACCGAACTGATCACCGGCGTATTGGGCGCGGTTGAGTCGTAGGTATAGGTAAACGTCGTGGCGGCACCCGCAAGTCCGGTTGAATCCACTTGCCGCACATAAACTGTGTTGGCTCCCTGACTTGGCACAGGCGCCGTTGCCGACCAGGTTGTTCCATTCGAACTGTATTGAACGGTACCCCCGGATTCCGCAGTAGTGACCGTCAACGCTGCGTTGGAGGTGATCTTATCGGCTCCGCTGCTGCCGGTATCACTTGAAAGCGCGACCATGGGCGCACCGGGGGCGACCGCCGTGATCGTAACCGCAGCGAGCTTCGTGACTGAAAGTCCGCCCAATGGCCCCGAACCGGCATTCGCACCATCGTTGAAAACAAAACTTACCGTCCGGGTAGCCGTCAACGGAACATTTGATGAATTGGAATAACCGATTGCGCGGCCGAGCGCCTGTACTGCCGCACCGCTGGCGCTGGAGTTGAGCGCGATCTTCAACGCCTGGCCATTGACGCCGTTCAGCGTTGCATCAATGGTTCCAATCTGCACCGCACTGAAAAATACGTTCGCACCACTGACCGTTATTCCTCCGGTGGGCACCACTGATATCTGGTCTTGCGAAGCGCCATTGACCGTGACACCGGCCTGAAGGTAGCCACCATTGAAGTTTGCCGGACTATCCGGATCGGTCAATGTGATTGCCGCATCGATTACCTGCGCAGTTTGTGCCTCCGTATACGCGAGGGTCGAAAAAGCCCCGCCGAGCATAGGCGTGTCGTTCACCGCATTTATGTTCACCGTGCTGGTGACAGCGCTGCTCGTCAGGCTTCCGTCATTGACTGCAAAAGCAACAGTCCTTGCCGTGGTAGTCGGCGCATCGCTGCTGTTGCTGTATTTGACAGCCCGAAGAGCCGCCTGCCACTGGGACAGCGTCGCAGTACCGCCCGATGAAGTCAGGGTAAGCACCCCGCCCGCATTCGTGCTCACCGCGATATTGCCCATTGTCAAGCCGTCATTCGCAAACGCCAGGACATCCTGCGCCGCATTGTAGTTGGCGGTTATCGAGACCGTCGCACTCGACAGCGTCGGACTGTCGTCGGTAACGGTAAGCGTTGAATTTATCGCCGAAGCGACGCCATTCTCGGTGTACGCAAGCGTGCCGGATCCAGCCACGACAGGCGCCGTGTTGGCCGCATTGATATTGATCGTCATGGTGTTGGCAGATGCATCCAGATCAACGCCACCATTGGCCGTTCCGCCACCATCCTGAACCTGGAAGGTGAATGTTCTGGTCGTTGTCGAACCGGTTGCCGGATTGAAGCGTAGATTGCCGGCGGCTATATCCGTCGCACTTACGTAGGTCGTTGCAGCAACGGTGTTCCAGGTTGAACCGTTAAACAATTGGATCGTACCAGCGGCTGGAGTCGTGGTTACGCGTACGGCATTGAGCGCATCCCCTGCATCAATATTGTCAACAAACCCGAAGTCGTTTACCGAAAAAACATAAGCTGTATTGAGAATCGTCGTAATGGTTTTATTGGTACCAGACGGCGCGTCATTGGTGCCCGCTATGGTCACGGCAATGGACTTGGTTGTGCCATCCGCCGAAGTGACAGTAAAAGAATCCGTCAGCGTCGTTGCCGCGGTCAGCGCCTGCACGGCAGCGCTCGCATTCGCCGTCAGGTTGTACGTCCACGCCCCCCCTGCGGTGACGCTGAAATTGCCATACGTACCCGCGACACTGGTCTGCACGCCAAAGGTGGTGGCGCTGTCAGCGTCGCTGATCGTGAGGGTCCCCGTAGCCGTCGCAGTGCCGTCTTCCCGCACAAGGCCGGTAGAAGTCCCGCCAATGATCGCTGCATCGTTGACTGCGGTAATGTTTACCGTGCTGGCCAGTGAGTTGCTTGCGAGCCCGCCCGTATCGGTGACCTGATAGTTGACGGCTCTCGTGGGGCGCGTGCCCCCCGATGTCGGATTCTCGGAAGTCGAGTTGTACTTGATGCTTTGCAGCACTGCCTGGTAATTCGCCTTGGTGTCCGCGCCAGAAAGCGTGAGTACGCCGGTTCCGGCGGCATAACTGGCGGTAATATTTGTCCCTGCGGTGACCGCAGAAAGAATGTCACCCGCGACAAAGGTACCCGCGGTAATGGTGACCGTCGCACCAGAAAGCTGGGTCCCGTCATCGGTAATGGCAATCGCTCCACCCAGCGTCGCGGCTGCACCGTTCTCGACATACGCCAGAGTTCCGGCATTGGCGAGGGTTGGTGCGGTATTTGCTCCGCTCAACACCGTGATGCTCAGCGTGTTTGCCGTGGTATCCAGATTGTTTCCGGCACCCGAATTGTCCTCGACCTGAAACTGGAAGTTGGCGCCACCGTTGTAGCTCGCGGTCGGCGCAAACCGCAGCCGCCCCAGATCAACGTCGGCCGCACTGATGTACTGATTGACAGTGACACTGACCCACGCGGAGCCGTTAAACCATTGCAGGGTACCGGCAGCGCCTGCAGGAAGCGCCGTTACCCTTACCCGGTTGAGACTGTCACCATCGACATCGGTGAAACCGAAATCTGACTTGAGGACGATGTATGTGGTGTTCAAAGGCGTCGAAACGCTGTTGTTCGCCGCATCCGGAGCGTCGTTGACCCGGGTTACCGCTATCGTTGTATAAGCGGTGTTGCCGACATTGCTCGACGCATCGGTCGCGCTGACTGCGATGGTGCGATTAACTGTAGGCGGGTTCTCCGATGTGCTGCTGAACTTGACCAGTTGCAATGCCGCCGCATAGTTGGCGCGGCTTGCGGTGCCACTGAGCGTTATGGCGCTCGCGCTGTCTGCAGAAGCCGATATGCCGAGGCCCGCCAGCGTAACCCTGTCCGCCGGACTGATGGAGAGCAGGTCGAGCGACTGCGAATTGCTCAGCGTGACCGTTGCACCAGACAGGTTTCCGCCGGTATCAAACCCGGCACCGGTTCCGGCAACGGCTACCGCAGTACCGTTTTCGGTATACGTCCCGCTGAAGCTGACCTGACGGGTTGTAACCTGGAGATTGTCAACAAACAACTCGCGCGTAACGTTGTCCGCGCCGGCGCGGAAACGCACCTCGGTGTTGGTGGCGATATAAGCCGAAACATCGTAGCTGCGCGTACCTGTCGCGGCATCCGTGTAATCAAAGACATCGAGCGTCGTCCATGTCGTACCGCCGTCGCCAGAGATTTCCAACACGACATTTCCCCGGCCAGAGGTGTTGATGTTGGTGCGATCGTAGTCGAAAGAAAGTGTCGCCCCGAACGGCGCCGGGCTGCCCCCCTGCGGCGTGAGCAGGTCTATCTCACGCGAGATCGATGCAAGGCCACCGCCTGAGGTACGGTCCCGGATCTGCAGCTCACCGCCTGTTACCCGAATATCGCCTGAACCTGTACCGGCTCCACCGCTATCGGTTTCAACCCAGTTGCCGGACCAGTTGATGGTGCCGGTGTTGTTGCTGAATGCGGCCGTGGCGAAGTTATCCGCTCCGCTTACCGTCCCGGAAAGGGCGAGACGCGGCCCGGTACTACCCGTCACGTTGACTGTAACGGTCCCGGTCTGATAATTCGGTGCAAGCACGCCGACTGCGGCGCCTAGGTCGTTGCGCTGCCCGCCGGTGTCCGCGCCGGCATAGGCAACGAACAGGTCTTCCTGACCACCAATCTCGAAGAAATCGACGCGAATCACGTGACTGCCAGCGCTTAGCGTAATTGCTCCGCTTTGCTCCAGATAGGAATGCGCACCATCGTTATCAACGACCATTACCCCATCGACATAAAGCACCGAACCGTCGTCTGATCCGGTATAAAAAGTGTAGGTTCCGGCTGTAGTCACCACCAGACTGCTGGTAAACCGGACCGTGAAGGTATCGAGGGAATCGCCGGCATCTATCGCAGCCTTGTCGACGTTGTAGCCGGACATGAATCCGGTATTGTCCGGCGCGCCGGTCGGGAATCCCGTCTTGAGCGACGATCCGGCAGGCGTGCTGTTCCAGTATTGATAATTGGTTCCGGGGACCTGGGCCATGCTGATGGCGCGGTACTGGAATGTGTCTGTGTAAGTGCCCGATGCCGTCGGCGTGTAAGTGAAATTGCCGTTGGCATCAATGGTCACCGTACCGTTGGCCGGTTGCGTGATCAGCGTGGTATCCGTCTGCAGCGCCCCGACAGCGTCCGGGTCGGAATCATTCGCGAGGACGTTTCCGGAAATCGGAACATACGTCGTCGTCGCGAAGGTATCGGCGACGGTAACAATCGGCGTGTCCACGCCCACCACCCTTACAAACGCGTTGGAGACCGCGCTAAGTTCGTCGGTCACATTCATGACCTGGACATTGAAGACGCGGGTCGTGGTGTCGGGGTTGGCTGCGGTGTTCGAAAAGCTCAGCGACTTGAGCGCCGTTGCGTAATCGGACCCCTGCGCAATACCGCTGAAGGTCACCGTGTCGTTGGCGACACTGGTCGTGCTGAAGGTCGCGGTGATGCCCGAGGGCAGGCTGCCGACGGCGATTACGTCGTCCGCCTTCATGTTGGACAAGGTGACCGTTGCCTGCTTGATCTGGGCGTTGGTCGGGTCGGTCACGGTCGCAGCCGCCCCCACCATGGCAATCGAACTGCCGCCCTCAGTGAAGGTATCGTGGTAGTTGTTGCCGTCGGCGACAATGCTGACATTATCGAGAAAGAACCTGTCCGTCGTCGCCGAATACCCGCCGGCCACCGTAAAGCGGACCACCATATCGTCGGTAAATGCGAACCCGGACGTGCTGTTGAAGGTGATTGTCTTGGTCGTATTGCCGGTGACATTGGTCAGGGTGGAAAAGGTCGTGAAAACCTGGCCGCCGGTATTGGAAATATCGACGTTGATCACATCGCTGGCATCCACCCCGGACATGCGGTACGTGAATGACAGTGTCGCCGTGGTGTAATCGCGCAGGTCGATGGTACGCTGGATGTAATCGTTGTACTGCGTACCGTGCCCGATGAATGCGACCTCTGCAGCACTGCCAAGCGATGTGTCTCCGATGGCGGTAAGTGCACTGGCCATGACAATATTGCCCGAGTCAGGACTGTTATTGCTGTTCGTACCGCCGTAATTGGAATAACGCGTTGGCGACGCGTCAAACTCGGTCCAGGTCGAGCCAAGCCAGCCGGTGCCACCGGCGTAGCCGTTGCTGGAAAAATTATCCGACGCCGCACCCAGCGCAGACCCGTTCAGATCGACTGTGGGGGTGCCCAGAAGATCGTTGAATGCAGCCAGCGCCGCGGCATCGGCGAACGGCCGTGCCAACACCTCGCCGTTGCTGACCTCGAGGTTCCAGTCGCTGCCCAGCGGCCCGCCACCGGTGAGATTGGTTGAGGCCGCCGAATCCGCCCCCGTCAAGCCACTGAGTTCGGTAAGAAGCCCCTGGCCCAATACACCCTGACCGGCATCGCAACCGTAAATGAGGAAGTCGGCCCCGGCGGACAAACTCGCGCCCCACTTCGCCACGTCGGCCTTGTTATCGTAGAGCGACGCGGCAGACATGAAACTGCTGCCGATGGCAATCTGTCCCGGATCGCCGTGCGTGACCAGATGGACGGCGGCAATATCGCTCCGTCCGGCCAATGCCTCGGTAATTTGCGAAAAACCATCCCTGGCGGGATCGAGAATGACAACCTGGATATCCGAACGAACCCCGCTGAGCAGTTGCTGCAAGCCGCTCAGACCGCCGTCTATGAACAACATTTCCGTGGGCGCGCTGGCGCCGGCAGGATCTGCAGCCACCTCGATCTGGGCGGAGGGATTCAGAGCGTTGGCATCGCGCAAAGCCTGCGCGTCGGCTGCGGCTTTGTCTGTCGCAGTGCGTTCGGCCGATGGCCGCGAGAAATCCGGTGCGGCAGCAGGTGCCGCCGCGCTATCAGGCATGGCGAAATCGGAAATCGCCGCAACTGTCTTGTCGACGATATCGACGGCGAGCGCACCGTCAAAAACGACCCGAGGCTCCAGCGCCAGAAAACGTGTCTTCAAGCGCTTGGTCGGCGCCTTGCGTTTTGCCCCTTTTGACGATTTTCCGACAGTCTTGGGCGTGGTGTTTTCTTTTTCACTCATGGCGGTCTCTCAATCAGCAAGCGCTACGTATTTTTTTCAATTATTTCAAACGGTTAAAATAGTTCACTGAAACAATATACCTATCTGACAACACAACACGCAAAAGGTATGCCCAGATAAAAATTAAACCGTGAAAGCAGCTGCGTTTAGCTGGAATCTGGATTGAGTAAAAACATACCAATCCCGCCTCCATCGCTGCGCCTGTTCAGAAAGCCGATTTCTCTACAAAACAACGAAATATTTCCGAAAACGGCGTGAAAGGCTTGCGGTTAAAACCCGCTTTCCCTGACAAATATCGATGCAGCGCGATACAAAAAATTCTGTGCCACAAGGGTCAAGTCCGTCTCGATACGGACTGTCCCGCGAACAATCGAGTCCCCCGGTTTAAAGCTCGCCTCGGGCCGGATAACGACGCGGTAAATAGCGTTCTGGGCTGTCGCCCCACCCCGCTTGTCTGTCACGGCGGGAATTCCCCCGCCGTAAGGACCGGCCAGGACATTGCGGGAAATTTGCTTACTGGCTGTTTTGTCGATTGAAACGACCTTACCGGCGACTGCCGACATGCCAGCGACCTCCGGGATGAACTTTACCACTTGACCCACCGCAACCGACTCAATCTGGGAGTCGGTGACAAAGGCCTCTATCCCGGCCGCCCCCGGCGACACGATGCGCATCATCAACTCACGCGACCCAATCCAGCGCCCCGCGACCAGGTCGGAACGCATGTCGCGCACGATACCCGGCGCCGACGCACGGACCGCGAGTTTGCTCTGCTCCTCGGCCACCGCGTTCAATTCGGCCTCAGCCTCTGCGACCTGCCCACCCAGCACCATCCTCCGCTCTTGCTGGGCGCGGGTGGCGGCCGCCCGCAGATATTCGACGCGAGACGTTTCCAGGGCACGCCGGGCGCTTTTTTCCCGCAGTCGCAATTCCGCCGATCCCAACTGCACCAGAATCTGTCCCGCCTCCACGCGCTGTCCCGCGCTGACCTCGACCGACTTGATCTGCGCCGACATCGGAACAAACACGCTTTGCTCACGCTCGGCGACCAGCACCGCGGGAGCGGTGACTTCATTGGCAACCGGGACCAGCCACAGCACCACCAGCAGTACGGCAAACAGCGTGGCGATGGCACCGCGATTGAAATGAACGAGGCTTCTGCGCGCCCAAACATACCGCCACTCGGAAACAACCGGCCGGATGATGAAGAACCCGAACTCGAGCACCATCAGCACAATGCCGAGCAGCTTGAAAAACGCGTGATAGACGAGCAACGCGATCCCGAGATAAACCACAAACCTGTAGGCCCAGACAAAGAGCGCAAACACGACAAGGCCACGGCGCTGGTTATTGCTGAAGGTGGGTTCGGGCAGGGCCTCACGCAAGCCAAAGAACTGGCCGCGCACCCACCACCGCGCGCAGGCAAAACTGCGGTCGTGCAGGTTCGGAAAATCAAGAAAATCGGAGAGTACAAAATACCCGTCAAAACGCATGAAGGGACTGGCATTCACAGCCAGCGTCAGCAGCCATGTCGTGGTGGCAAGAATGAAGAAAATGCTCTTCATCGCCCCCTCCGGCGTGATCACCCAAAGCAATGTTGCAAAGCAAGCCAGCGCAAGCTCGGACAGGACACCGGCCGAGGCAATGGCGATCTGCTTTTTGCGATCCGCGAGCTTCCAGGTTTCGCTGGTGTCCGTGTACAGGAAAGGCCACATGACCAGGAATGACAGCCCCATCGCCGGCACTCTCACGCCATATCGCTTGGCCGTGTAGGCATGTGCAAATTCGTGGATCACCTTGGAGAAGGAACCGGCCAGCAGAAAATATAGGCCTCCCTGGAGGTTGAAAAAGTAGGTAAACGTGCGCGCCAGCTCGTCCCATTCACGCGTAAGCAGATAAATGTCGACAAAAAACACCGTCAACACAATCAATGCGAAGGTGCGCGTATAAAAAAGCTGCGCGATGGGAAGCGTTCTTTCCAGAAATTTGTCCGGCCTGACCAGTGGAATCCGGAAAAAAAGGTAATTGTGGAAAAGCTGCTCGTACCAGGGGCGCTTGGCGGACATCCAGCGTCGGCGCAATTGCCCCAGGGCCTCCGGCCCTTCAGGGATCACCAACTGGTTAGTGACGAGGAATTCGACAAATCCCTCGACCTCCTCCTCTGTCGGGGAAATCGGGGTTTCGTCTATGACCGCGTCGATCAGCGCCTCGGCAGTCGGGTGGTCCGCCCAGCGCGCGAGCAACTCAAACTCGAGCAGGCCGATTTCATAAAATCGATTTCGTACCGGGTCGAGCACACGCCAGCTCGGCGATCCGTCCCGGTGCTGCGGCCCCGGGTAAAGTTTCAGATCCTGGCGAAGCTTTGGCAGCGTTGCCGGCGGTGCGGCTCCCTTGGACTCGGCTGGACTCAACGGCTCAACTCCACACGGTTAGCATGCCTCATTGAGGTACGCTCGTGCCACCTTGAGCGCCGCGCCGCAGCCGTCATCACGATCGACATCCCGTCTCCCGGCGGCGAAGCGTCACGCCGCAACATATGACAATGAAATACTGAAAATAAAAAAGGGCCCGAAGGCCCCTTTTAAAACTCTGGCGGAGAGAGAGGGATTCGAACCCTCGATACGGTTTTTGACCATATACGCCCTTAGCAGGGGCGCGCCTTCGACCACTCGGCCATCTCTCCTAGCCTTCTCATGCAGCTATTTTACCGCACTGCGCCGCATTTATGCGGCCTGATCTAGGCCGAAAGCCTTGTGCAACACCCGCACACCCAACTCCATGTATTTCTCGTCTACGACGACCGAAATCTTGATCTCCGAGGTGGAAATCATCAGGATATTGATGCCCTCCTCCGACAAGGTGCGAAACATCTGGCTGGCAATGCCCACATGCGATCGCATGCCCACGCCGACCATCGACACCTTGCAAATCTTGTTGTCGCCGACAATGGCCCTGGCGCCGACATGGGCCTTGACCTTTTCCAGGATGTCCATCGCCCTGGCGTAATCATTGCGGTGAACCGTAAAGGAGAAATCCGTCATCCCTTCCGTGCTGGCATTCTGGATGATCATATCGACATCGATATTGGCATCCGCCACCGGCCCCAGAATCTGGTACGCAATGCCGGGCCGGTCGGGAACCCCCATCACGGTCAGCTTGGCTTCGTCACGATTAAACGCGATGCCTGAAATGACGGCTTGTTCCATTTTTTCATCTTCCTCGAAAGTAATCAGCGTGCCCTCGCCCTCGTCCTCGAAGCTCGACAAGACCCGCAACCGCACTTTGTACTTCCCCGCAAACTCGACCGACCTGATCTGCAGCACCTTGGAACCAAGGCTCGCCATCTCAAGCATTTCTTCAAACGTTATCGTCTTGAGGCGCCTCGCCTCGGGCACGATGCGCGGGTCGGTTGTATAAACACCATCGACATCGGTGTAGATCTGGCACTCATCGGCCTGCAAGGCGGCGGCCAGAGCCACACCCGTGGTGTCGGAACCTCCACGACCCAGTGTCGTAATGTTGCCAATCTCGTCAACACCCTGAAATCCGGCCACGACCACCACGGTTCCCTGATTCAGATCCGCACGCATATGCTGGTCGTCGATACTCAGAATGCGCGCTTTGGTGAAAGCGCTGTCAGTCACGATCCTGACCTGGGCGCCGGTATAACTTTTTGCCGAAAGTCCTATATTTTTCAACGCCATACACAGTAATCCGATGGTCACCTGCTCGCCCGTGGAGATCACCACGTCGAGTTCGCGCTGATCGGGAGTGGCCTGAACCTCTTTAGCCAATGCAATCAGCCGGTTAGTTTCGCCACTCATGGCAGAAACCACCACCACAACCTGATCGCCCCGGGCGCGGTAACGCGCCACGCGTTGTGCCACATTCCTGATGCGTTCAGGGCTGCCGACCGAGGTTCCACCGTATTTTTGAACGATCAATGCCATAGGAAATGAGGATTTAAAAAAGCTCTACATTTTAGTCGAATCGACCATTTACTTCAAAGTCCTGTGACTTATTTCACGCTTCCGGGGTCTGGCACGCTAAGTGCTGGACAAGGCCTCAGAGGGCACCTTTATTGAGTCAGTCACTTGGTATGGAGCAAAACATGAAACTGTTGGAATCGATCATCAACCCACGTGAAATACGCCGCCGCCTGGGACTTAACCAGGAAGAGTTCTGGACCCAGATCGGTGTCACCCAAAGTGGCGGATCACGCTACGAAAGCGGACGCGCCATGCCGAAGCCCGTATCGGAGTTGCTGCGCCTTGTGCATATCGAAAAAATCGATCTTTCGAGCGTCAAGAAAGAAGACTTCGAGGTCATCGCCTATCTCAAGTCCACGCATCCTGACCTGTACCGCAACCTGCGCAAAGCCATCCGCACCAATGCAACCGGGAAAAAATCCGGCGCTGACGGCCACTGATTCAAAGCTCAAACCCGCCGCCGTCTCACCGACGAAACACTAAACGGCGCCTCACCCACAGGTTGGAGCAGGAGCCTTGGCGGAAGCGGTGAGATTCGAACTCACGAAGGGTTGCCCCTTGCCGGTTTTCAAGACCGGTGCAATCGACCACTCTGCCACGCTTCCCCGGCACAGACATTGATGACAGATGCCATATACGCTGTCACCTGCCCATTCGCAGGCATCGCGTCAAAAACCCTGATGCCAGCCTTGAATTATAACATCGCGCCCCGACATTACTCTTTGTAATACATAGCCTTTTCCAGGTCGCACCTGGAGGTGTTACGGTTGCAACTTTTATGCTTTTGACCTAGTCTAAGAGTTAGTCACCGCGCCGATCTTTTGCGTCCTTTTGAGGAGGTTTACAGTGCAACCAGAAATGCAATCCGCACAACCCGACATCGTAACTTCAGGCAATGGCGCGCAAGATGCAGCGCTGCGCCAGCACAAGGTTTTGCGCAACACCTACATGTTGCTGGCGCTGACGCTCATCCCGACCGCCATCGGCGCCGCAATCGGTAGCAACATAAACCTTGGCTTCATGCGCTCCAACCCCATCGTATCGTTCATCGTCGTCATGGCGGTGTTCTACGGCTGGATCTTTGCCATCGAGAAAAACCGCGAGTCGTCGCTCGGCGTCGTCCTGCTGCTCGGCTTCACGATGTTCCTCGGCCTGTTGCTCGGCCCGCTGCTGCAAAGCGTGCTGGGGCTCAAGAACGGCGGGCAGTTGGTCATGATGGCCGCTGGCGGCACCGCAGCGGTATTCGCGGTGATGTCGGGTGTTGCCACCACCACGCAGCGTGACCTGAGCAAAATGGGCAGCTTCCTCACCGTGGGCGTTGTGGTCATCATGCTCGCGGTAGTGGCTAACCTGTTCTTCGCGAGCCCGATGCTGCACCTGGTCATCCTGTCCGGTTTCGTGCTGCTGTCCTCGGCCATGATTCTGTGGCAGATCAACAGCATCGTACGCGGCGGTGAGACCAATTACATCTCGGCCACGCTGACCCTCTATATCTCCGTCTACAACCTGTTCTCGAGCCTGCTCCAACTTCTCGGGATTTTTGGCGGGGACCGCGACTGACGAGCAGACGCCGGGCGGTACAAAAAGGCGGCGTGAGCCGCCTTTTTCTTATCAGCCGCGCCGCGAGGGACGCTCAAACAAGGCGATCGATTCGACATGGGAGGTATGCGGAAACATGTTGATCACCCCTGCAGCCACCAGTTCATAGCCTTTGTCGTGCACCAGGAATCCGGCGTCGCGCGCCAGCGTTGCCGGATCGCATGACACATACACAATGCGCGAGGGGCCGTCATCTCCGATCGCCTTCAGCAACTCCACCGCCCCTTCCCGCGGCGGGTCGATCAGCAGCTTGTCGAAGCGCGGCAGCGCGGCGCACGATGCCTCGACAAACAGGTTCGCAACGGCGAACCGCGCCAGCGCAGAAAGGCCGTTTTCAGCGGCGTTACGCTCGCCTTTGGCCACCAGTTGCGCATTCACCTCGACCCCAAGGACTTGCGCGCCGCACGCGGCAATCGGCAGGGTGAAATTGCCAAGCCCGCAAAACATGTCGCCGATCATGTCGCCGGGCCGCGGGTCCAGCAGCGCCATAGCGCGCCGCACCATCACCGTGTTGACCGCCTGGTTGACCTGGGTGAAATCGGTGGGTGAAAACTCCAGCGTCACGCCGAAATCAGGCAGGCAATAGTCGAGCCTGGGTGCGTCGAGCGGCCAGAACGGATACGCCGTGTCGGGCCCCTTGGGCTGCAACCACACCTGCACGCCATGCAACTCGGCGAAGCCGCGCAACAAGGCACCGTCGGCCTCGCCCACCGGGTCCAGATTGCGAAACACCAGCACGGTGACGCGTGTGCCTATGGCCAGTTCGATTTGCGGCATGCGCTCGCGCATGGCCATCCCACCGACCAGTGCGCGCAAAGGCACCAGCAAGTCCGAAACCGCCGGGGGTAACACCTCGCAACTGCGCATATCGGCGACGAAACTGCTTTTACGTTCATGAAAACCCACCAGCACGGTGTCTTTTTTCACCACGAAGCGCGAGGTCAGCCGCGCCCGCTCGCGATAGCCCCAGGACGGACCCTGGATGGGCGACAGCATGCGCCCGGCCTTTACCTTGCCGATATGCCACAGGTTGTCCTCGAGCACGCGCTGCTTCGCCGCCACCTGCGTCTTTGGCTCCAGGTGCTGCATCGAACAACCGCCGCAGACGCCAAAATGCGGACAGCGCGGCTCGATGCGCTCGCCGCTGGCCCGCTTTACTTCGGTCACCTGGGCCAGTTCGTAGTTGGGCTTTTTGCGAAACGAGGTGAACTCGACCTCCTCACCAGCGAGCGCACCCTCGATGAAAATGGCCTTGCCATCGACGCGCGCCACACCCCGTCCTTCCCGGTCCAGGGACTCGATTTTTGCAGCGGTCATTGTTTTCAGTCCGGCCAGGCGGCAAGAAATTCCTGCCAGTGCTTTTCACCAGACGCCGAAAGCGTCGTGCGCAACAGCGTGGTTTCCCGCCGGTAAGCCGTGGCGTCCATGGCACCGCGCATCAACTGGTAGCGCAGAAACACCAGATAGGTATTGGCGACATCGGTCTCGCAATAGGCGCGGATCTCCGCAAGCCGGCCTTCGCCGTAGGCCTGCCACACTTTCGAGCCGTCCATGCCGAGCTTGCCTGGAAAGCCGATCAGCTTGGCCAGTTCATCCAGCGGCACATTATTGCGCGGCTGGTACATCGCCAGCAGGTCCATCAAGTCCAGATGTCGCGAGTGGTAGCGGCTGATGTAGTTGTTCCATTTGAATTCGCGGTCCTCCTCGCCCATATCCCAGTAACGCGGCGCGCTGATACCGTTGACGAGGCCGCGATAATGCAACACCGGAAGGTCGAATCCACCGCCATTCCAGGACACCAGTTGCGGCGTGTATTTTTCGATGCCGTCAAAAAAACGGCGGATCAGCGCCTCCTCGGTATCGGCAGGTGAGCCCAGCGACCAGACCCGGATGCTGTCGCCCTCGCGCAGCGCGCAGGCGATCGACGCCACGCGCTGCATGTGCGGGGGCAGGAAATCGCTGCCGCTGCCACTGGACGCGCGCCGCCGCTGGAAGGCGATTTCGGCGACATCCTGGTCGGTGACCTGCGGATCAAGGTCCCACAGGCGGCGCAAGCCGGCGACGTCGGGAATCGTTTCGATATCGAAAACAAGAACAGGCGTCATGATTTGCCCAGAAAACCGGCGAAGCCACAAACGTGAAATGACGGCTGCGCACCATTTGTTTTGTAGCGGAACATGCTGTAAACCCGCGCCAGGCGTGGCTTTGCAGCCGATACCACCTGCGCCGCCTGGATCGAGGGCCTCAAACCGGAAACACCCCTGTGGACAAATAGCGGTCGCCGCGGTCGCACACGATCGAGACGATGGTGGCATCCGCCAGCTCCGCCGCAATGCGCAAGGCAACCGCCATTGCACCGCCGGCGGAGATGCCGCAAAAAATTCCCTCTTCCGCCGCAAGCCGGCGCGTCATGTCCTCGGCATCGGCCTGGCTGACATACTCGATCCTGTCAACGCGGGATTTTTCATATATGGACGGCAGGTAGGCCTCCGGCCACTTCCGAATGCCCGGTATCTGCGATCCCTCGGTCGGCTGCGCCCCGATCACCTGTATGCGCGGGTTCCTTTCCTTGAGAAAGCGCGACACGCCCATGATCGTCCCGGTGGTACCCATGCTGGAAACAAAATGCGTGATGCGACCCGCCGTGTCCTGCCATATCTCCGGGCCGGTGGTTTCGAAATGCGCCAGCGGATTGTCCGGATTGCCGAACTGGTCAAGGATCACACCCTTGCCCTGGTCACGCATCTGCTCGGCGAGGTCGCGCGAGGACTCCATGCCCCCGGCCTTTGGCGTGAGAATGATGTGGGCGCCGAAAGCGCGCATGGTCTGCCGGCGCTCAATGGACAAATGCTCGGGCATGATCAAAATCATGCGATAGCCCTTGATCGCGGCCGCCATGGCAAGCGCGATACCGGTATTGCCGCTGGTCGCCTCGATCAGCGTATCACCCGGCTTGATCGTACCGCGCAGCTCGGCGCGCCCGATCATCGACAGCGCGGGCCGGTCTTTGACGGAACCAGCCGGATTGTCGCCCTCCATTTTGCCGAGGATGATATTGCCGCGCTTGTCATTGCCCTCGCCGGGTATGCGCACCAGCCGCACCAGCGGCGTACCGCCGATCAGGTCTTCAATGGTCTTGTAAGTGGTCTTGATATCGGCCATATGCGGCTGCGGAAAAATTGGAAGGTTGTCGACAAATGCCAAACGGGCACCGCGCTTTTGAAATCAAGAACCCGATGGCACCCCGGCCGTGAGCAGGGCCGCGACATAAGCGGACACCCCCTCTTCAACGCTCATCAGAGCGTCGGTATATCCGGCGCGGCGCAAGGCGCCGATGTCGGCCTCGGTGTAGCTCTGGTACTTGCCCTTCAGTTGCTCCGGGAAGGGAATGTATTCGACCAGCCCCTGCTGCTGCATCTGTTCGAGCGAAAGTGCCGGCTTGCCCTCATTCCCGCGACAGGCGTTGACCACGGCCACCGCGACATCATTGAACGGCTGCGCGCGCCCCGTACCGACATTGAAAATGCCGGAGCGGTCCGGATGGTCAAGAAAGTGCAGATTGACCTTGATGACGTCCTCGACCGCGATGAAATCGCGCGACTGCCCGCCGTCGCCATAGCCGTCGCTGCCCTCGAAAAGGCGCATTTTGGCGGTTTCACGAAACTGCTTCAGGCCGTGCCAGGCAACCGAGGCCATGCGCCCTTTGTGCGCCTCGTTGCGTCCATAAACATTGAAATAACGAAAGCCGGCAATCTGTGCCCCGGCATCGGCAAACCGCCGGCGCACCAACTGGTCGAACAGGAATTTCGAGTAACCGTAGATATTGAGCGGAGCCTCGCACGCGCGCTCTTCGCGAAACACCCTGCCACCGCCATAGACTGCGGCCGACGAGGCGTAGATGAACGCAATTTCCTCGTCGAGGCAAAAATCGAGCAGGCTGGCCGAATAGCGGTAATTATTCTCCATCATGTAGCGGCCGTCGGTTTCCATGGTGTCGGAGCAGGCGCCCTGATGCAGCACCGCATCGATTGCACCGTCGAACTCGCCATGCTCCAGACGTTCGAGAAAATCGCGCTTGTCGATAAAGTCGGCGATTTCGCAATCAACCAGGTTGCGGAATTTGTCGGCCCGGGAAAGATTGTCGACGGCGATGATCTTGGCCTCGCCGCGCTCGTTGAGCGCCCGAACCAGATTGGATCCGATAAAACCGGCGGCGCCGGTGACAACGATATAACTTGCCATGGTCGGATTCTATCAGGCCGCGTCCGGCCGACCCGCGGCAGCGAGCCCGGCGGACAACTCCGCCGGGTGCGCCACGGCCGTGCCCAGCTTGCCGACCACGATGCCAGCCGCAAGGTTGGCTACGTGCATCGCCTCGGGCAGCGCCGCGCCGCAACCGAGCATCGCGGCCAGTACCGCAATGACGGTGTCGCCGGCACCGCTGACGTCAAACACTTCGCGTGCCTTGGCCTGCTGGTGCGTTACACCCCGCTCTTCGAAAAGCGTCATGCCCTCTTCGCTGCGCGTCACCAGCAGGGCCGCCAGGCCCAGTTCGCTGCGCAGTGCCTGCGCCTTGGCCGTCAGTTCCGCTTCACTGCTCCAACGCCCCACTACCTCGCGCAGTTCGCTGCGATTGGGCGTCACCACCGTCGCCCCTTTGTATTTGGAATAATCATCGCCCTTGGGATCGACCAGCACCGCCTTGTTCTGCGCCCGTGCCAGGCTGATCATCTCGCCAATGTGGGCGAGTCCGCCTTTGCCATAGTCGGACAGGACGACCACGTCGCAATCGGCGAGCAGTGTCTTGTAGTCAGCCAGCTTGCCCAGCAGCACTTCATGGCTGGGCAAGGTCTCGAAATCGATGCGCATCAGCTGTTGCTGGCGGCCGATCACGCGCAGCTTGACCGTGGTATCGATAGACGCGTCGCGGTGCAGGCTGGCGGTCACACCGTCGCGCTCGACCAGCGCCTTGAGGCTGCGCCCGGCCTCATCGTCGCCCACCACGGACAACAGCACCGTCGAGGCGCCCAGGGCCGCCGCGTTGCGTGCCACGTTGGCGGCACCACCTGGGCGCTCCTCGGTGCGCTCGACCTTGACGATGGGCACCGGCGCCTCGGGGGAGATACGGTTGACCTCGCCAAACCAATACCGGTCAAGCATGACATCACCGACCACCAGCAGGCGTGCCCTGGAGAAATCCCGAAGCGTGCTCATGCGGTATCCCTCACAGGCGGCCTATGGCGTGGTACTCGAGCCCGTGCCGGCGCACCTCGGCCGGAACATAGAGGTTGCGCCCGTCAAAAACCGCAGGCGATTTAAGCGCAGCCTTGATGGCCGCAAAATCCGGGCTGCGAAACTCCTTCCATTCGGTCACGATTGCCAGCACATCGGCACCCGCCAGCGCCGCCATCGGCGAAGCGGCATAGCGTACCCGCTCGTCCGCACCGAACAGGTGACGCGCTTCATCCATAGCCACCGGGTCGTAGGCGGTCACCACCGCGCCACGACGCAACAATTCGGCTATCAGCACCCGGCTGGGTGCCTCGCGCATGTCGTCGGTGTTGGGCTTGAAGGCAAGTCCCCATACGGCAATATTGCGCCCGGAGAGGTCCTCGCCGAGGTAGCTGACGATCTTGCCCGCCAGGATCTCTTTTTGCCGGTTATTGACGCGCTCGACCGCATCCAGAATATGCAGGGGCATGTTCGCCGCCGTGGCGGTTCGTTGCAGCGCCTGGACGTCTTTCGGGAAACACGATCCGCCGTAGCCGGCGCCCGGGTACAAAAAGTGATAACCGATGCGCGGGTCGGAACCGATGCCGCGCCGTACGTCTTCGATGTCGGCGCCGACCAGTTCGGCCAGATTGGCCACCTCGTTCATGAACGAGATACGGGTTGCCAGCATGGCGTTGGCAGCGTACTTGGTCAGCTCCGCGGACCGGATGCCCATGACGATCAGGCGGTCATGGTTGCGCTGGAACGGTGCATAGAGTGCGCGCATGATCTGCGTCCCGCGCTCATCCTCACTGCCGATGACGATGCGGTCCGGTCGCATGAAATCCTCTATCGCCGCGCCCTCTTTGAGGAATTCCGGGTTCGATACCACAGAGAAGGGCACATCCGCACCGCGGCTTTTCAGCTCCGCGGCGATGGCCCCGCGCACCTTCTCGGCGGTGCCGACCGGAACCGTGGACTTGTCCACAACCAGCCGGTACTCGCCCATGCTGCGGCCGATGCTGCGCGCCGCCGCCACCACATATTGCAGATCGGCCGAGCCATCCTCACCCGGTGGCGTGCCAACGGCGATGAACTGCACCTCGCCGAACGCCACGCCGGCCTCGACATCAGTGCTGAACCTGAGACGCCCGGCGGCTCGGTTGCGCTTGACCATATCGAGCAGCCCGGGCTCATAGATCGGCAAACCGCCCTCGTTCAGAGTGCGTATCTTGCGCTCATCGACATCGATGCAAAGCACGTCATTCCCCACCTCGGCGAAACACGCACCGGTGACAAGGCCGACGTAGCCGGTGCCGATAATCGTAATTTTCAAATCAATCCCCCATCAATTGCATCAAGCGCACCGGCTCACGGCGCCATGTCAAATTCCTCGGTCCGCCGCGGCGGATAGGTTTCCCAGCCGCTGCACGCCGGACAATGCCAGTAGAACTGCCGCGCCTTGAAGCCACAACCACCGCAACTGTAGCGGGCGAGCCTGCGGGTGTGGCCGTGCACCAGATTCTTCACCAATTCGAGGTCGTGGCGGCGCTCTGGCGGCGCCATGATCAGTTGTGCCTCGAGCAGTTTATCCAGGCCAAGCAGGGTCGGCGTGCGCCGCAACTCGTCACGCACCAGCTTGTAGGCCTCCTCGGGCCCGGCGGTCTGCAGCGTCGTCTGGAACGCAACGTCAAGCAGATCGAGTGAGGCATGACTGGCAAGAAGCCCCTTGATGAGGACCAAGCCCTCTTCAACACGCCCCAGCGTGCGATAGCTTTCAATCAGCCGCTGCGCCACCAGGGCGAGATAGGCGGGGGTCTGCTGCTCGATGCGCTTCCATGCCAGCACCGCATGCTCATGGTCGCCGGCGGCCGCGTGTAAATCCCCCAGCAGCATGTTGGCCCTGACGCACTTGCGGTTTGCCGCGAGCGCCTCATCGAGATACGCATGGGCCTGGGCGGTGCGCGAATGCGTTGACTCTATGGCTGCAAGTTCGCAATAAAAATTGGCAATTTCCTTTTGCAGCGGCTTGCCCGAGGCCTCGGCCAGTTGGCGCGCCACGTCAATCGCCTTCAGCCATTCTTTTTCCTGCTGGTAGATATCGAGCAAAAAGCCCAGCGCCTCGACGCGATGGGAACCGGTGCGAAGCTTCTCGAACACATCCTCGGCCCGGTCGAGCAAACCGGCCTTGAGGTAGTCCTGGCCCAGTTCGAACATTGCCGAAGTGCGCTGTTCGCCGGCCAGGTCGCCGCGCTCGAGCAGGTTGCGGTGCATGCGGATCGCGCGCTCGGTTTCGCCGCGGCGGCGAAACAGGCTGCCCAGCGCGAAGTGCAGTTCTATGGTTTCGGGGTCGAGCTTGACCACCTCGATGAAGGCATCGATGGCCTTGTCCGGCTGCTCGTTGAGCAGGAAGTTAAGACCGAGAAAATACGAGCGCGGCAGCGATTTCGACTCCGCCAGCAAGTGCTTGATATCGATGCGCGCCGCGAGCCAGCCGAGTCCGAAAAACAGCGGGAAGCCGAGCAGCCACCAGTATTCGAATTCCGGCATCTCAGGCGCGCATCGCTCTAGGCGGCATCAACCGGTGGCAGCACCGGCCGCTCCTGGGCGCGCAGGCGCAACTCGCGCTTGAGGCGCGCAATCTCGCGCCGCTGCCCGAACAGGCGGGCAAGACAGGCCAGCACGCCGAGCAGGGCGCCACCGGCAAGGAAAGCCAGCAGCAACAGCACCAGCGGCGCCTGCCAGGTCTGGTCGAACCAGAAACGCAGCGTCACCGTTTCGGTGTTCTTGATGGCAAACAGGAACAGCGCCAGAAACAGCATGGCGCGCAACAACCAGGAAAAAATGGAAAGCAGCTTGTTCATCCGGGGTCAGACCAACGCAAATAAAAACGGCGGCACCGCTCTGGCGCCGCCGTGCATCAAGCCGTCGTGCATAAAAAACTGGCGGAACACATGTTCCTGACGTCGGTTGCGCGATATTACTGCGGCAACATCACTCTTTGGTGTCGACCCGCTCGCGCAATTCCTTGCCGGCCTTGAAGTGCGGCACGAATTTCTCCGGTACACGCACTTTTTCACCCGACTTTGGATTGCGACCGATGCGCGCCGGACGGTGATTCAGGCCGAAGCTGCCAAAGCCGCGAATCTCGATGCGCTGCCCCTCGACCAGACTTTGCGTCATTGCGTCGAGGATCATCTTCACCGCGAGTTCCGCATCCTTCGCAACCAGCTGCGGGTAGCGCGTGGCCAGCCTGGCGATCAGTTCCGACTTGGTCATGTGCGACTATCCCGCGTTATTGTTGGACGTTTTTGGTGTCCAGCTTGGCTTTGAGCAGCGCACCAAGATTGGTGCTGCCGCTGCTGGCCGCACTCTGGCTTTGCAACTTGTGCATCGCATCGCCTTCGTCAGCCATGTCCTTGGCCTTGATGGACAGGTTGATTGCGCGGTTTTTGCGATCGACGTTGATGATCATCGCGGTAAACTCGTCGCCTTCCTTGAGGTGTTTGGTCGCGTCTTCAACACGCTCGCGCGAAATCTCCGAAGCACGCAGATAACCCTCGACCTCGCCCTCGAGCACCAGCACGGCGCCCTTGGCATCAACCGACTTGACCACGGCCGGCACGATGCTGTTCTTGTCGTGCGTGGCGACGTAGTTGGTGAACGGGTCGCCATCCATCTGCTTGATGCCAAGCGAGATGCGCTCGCGCTCGACATCGATCGACAGTACCAGGGCTTCCGTCTCGTCGCCCTTCTTGAAGTTGCGCACGGCCTCTTCGCCGGCCACGCTCCAGGACAGGTCCGAGAGGTGCACCAGACCGTCGATGCCGCCGGCGAGACCGATGAAAATGCCGAAGTCGGTGATCGACTTGATCTGGCCCTTCACCTTGTCGCCCTTCTTGAAGTTCATCGAAAAGTCGTCCCACGGATTGGCGAGGCACTGCTTCATGCCGAGCGAAATACGGCGGCGCTCCTCGTCGATCTCGAGGATCATGACTTCGACTTCATCGCCCAATTGCACGACTTTGGACGGATGAACGTTCTTGTTGGTCCAGTCCATTTCGGACACGTGCACCAGGCCCTCGATGCCCTGCTCGACTTCGACAAACGCGCCGTAGTCGGTGAGGTTGGTGACCTTGCCGAAGAGGCGCGTGCTGGTCGGATAACGGCGCGACAAGCCTACCCACGGGTCCTCGCCCAATTGCTTCATGCCGAGCGAAACGCGGTTCTTTTCCTGGTCGAACTTGAGGATTTTTGCGGTGACTTCATCGCCAACCGCCAGCACTTCGGACGGGTGCTTGACGCGACGCCATGCGAGATCGGTGATGTGCAGCAGGCCGTCGATGCCGCCGAGGTCGACGAATGCGCCGTAGTCGGTGATGTTCTTGACGATGCCCTTGACCACCGCGCCCTCGGACAGGGTTTGCAGCAGCTTCTGGCGCTCTTCACCCTGGCTCGCTTCGAGCACGGCGCGACGCGACACCACCACGTTGTTGCGCTTGCGATCGAGCTTGATGACCTTGAATTCCATTTCCTTGCCCTCGAAGGGCGTGGTGTCCTTGACCGGGCGGATGTCAACCAGCGATCCGGGCAGGAAGGCGCGGATACCGTTGGTCATGACGGTCAGGCCGCCCTTGACCTTGCCGCTGATCAGGCCGGAGACAAGCGCACCGGTCTCCATGGCTTTTTCGAGGTCCATCCACGCGGCTAGGCGCTTGGCCTTGTCGCGCGACAGGCGGGTCTCGCCGAAACCGTCTTCAAGGGCTT
>CAYLPI010000053.1:0-22033 GCA_964385505.1 uncultured Bordetella sp. | reverse complement strand
CAGCGCCTGCTGACCGGGCTCGGGCGCTTCAGCGACGACTTCAGTGCGCCCGGCCAGGCGCACGCGGCGATGCTGCGCTCGCCCTATCCGCATGCGCGCATTCGCGCCATCGACACTGCCGCGGCGCTGGCGCTGCCCGGTGTGCTGGCGGTGTACACCGGCGCCGATTGTGCCGCCGACGGCCTCGGGCCCATCCCGCACAGTCCGCTGCCCTCGACACGCTACGACATCAAGCTCGGCGCCCCGGACGGCGGCAAGGTGTTCGAGGGTCCGCACTGGCTGCTGCCCGAGGACAAGGCGCGCCATGTCGGCGAGGCGGTGGCGATGGTGGTGGCGCGGACCAAGGCCGCGGCCATGGATGCGGCCGAGGCGGTGGTCGTCGATTACGAAGAACTGCCCTGGGTGACGCACTCGGAAAACGCGCTCGAAGCAGGAACAAACCCCGCCGTACCCGCAGTCTGGGACGAAGTGCCCGACAACGTGCTGGTCGAGTCCTGGTTCGGCGACCGCGAAGCGACCGATCGCGCCTTTGCCGCGGCCGATCATGTGGTGAAAATGGATTTTCATGTCGGCCGCGTCACCGCCGTCACCATGGAACCGCGCTCGGCGCTGGCGCAATACGACGCCGCCACCGGCCATTACACGCTGCACGCGGGCAGCGGCGGCGCAGTGCGGCAAAAGCGCGAGCTGTGCACGGTGCTGGGCATAGCGCCCGATAAACTAAGGGTGCTCTCGCTCGATGTCGGCGGCAACTTCGGCGCGCGCAACCGCGTCTATGTCGAATTCGGCCTGGTGCTGTGGGCGGCGCGCAAGCTTGGCTGCGCGGTGAAGTACACGGCGATGCGCTCCGAAACCTTTGTTTCCGATTACCAGGGCCGCGACCTGGTGATGCACAGCGAGCTCGCCTTGCGCAAGGACGGAAAATTCCTCGCCATGCGCTCGTCCAACCTCTCCAATGTCGGTGCGCGCTGCGCCTCGCTGTCGCCGCTGTCCAAGGGCTCGGGCCTGATCACCGGCTCCTACGATATCCCGGTCGCATCGCTGCAAAGCCGCGCCGTGTTCACCAACACCGTGCCGACCACACCCTACCGCAGCTCGGGACGGCCGGAGGTCAATTTCGCCATCGAACGCCTGGTCGATACCGCGGCAAAGGAGATGGGCGTGGGCCGCGTCGCGCTGCGGCGCATGAACCTGGTGCGGCCCGAGGCCATGCCTTATCGCAACGCCATGGGCATGCTCTACGACAGCGGCCAGTACGAGGCCAACATGGATCTCGCGATGAGCATCGCCGACTGGGCCGGTTTCGGGGCGCGGCGCGAGGAGGCAAAAGCACGCGGCAGGCTGCTCGGCCTCGGCATGTCGCATTACGTCGAATCCTCGATAGGCGCGCCGGCGGAGCGCGCTGAAATCAGCGTCGGCGCCAACGGCCGCGTGCGCGTCGTCATCGGCACGCAGCCGAGCGGACAGGGACATGAAACCAGTTTTGCGCAAGTCGTGGCGACACTGCTGGCGGTGCCCGTCTCGGCCATCGACATCGTGCTCGGGGACACCGCCGCGGTCAGCGTCGGCGGCGGCTCGCACTCGGGGCGCTCGATGCGCCACGCCGCGACGGTGTTCAACATCGCCTCGAAAGTGCTGATAGACAACGGCCGGAAAATCGCCGCCCACCTGTTCGAGACCGCGCCGGAAAAAATCAGCTTCAGGGACGGCCGCTTCTGCGTGTCAGACGCCGCGCCCGATTCGCCGGAGCCGCTGGATTTTCTTGAGCTCGCACGCCGCGCCGGGGACGCATTCCTGCCCAAAGAGATCAAGGCCGGTCTGGCGGTGGTGACCGACAATGAAATGCACGACCCGGTGTTCCCCAACGGCTGCGCCATTTGCGAATGTGAAATCGACGCGGAAACAGGCGTGGTGACGATCACGCGCTACGCCGCGGTCGATGACGTCGGCCGCTGCATCAACCCGCTGATCGTGCACGGCCAGACCCACGGCGGCATCGCACAAGGGGTCGGCCAGGTGTTGTCGGAACTGTGCACCATAGACCCCGACTCGGGCCAGACGCTGACCGGCTCGCTGATGGACTACGGCCTGCCGCGCGCCGACACGCTGCCGGCGTTTCGCACCGAAATCGTCGAGGTGCTCTCGCCAACCAATCCCTTCGGCATCAAGGCGGGCGGCGAAGGCGGCACCACACCGGCGCCGGCGGTGGTCATCAACGCCCTCGTCGATGCGCTGCGCGACTATGGCGTGCGCGACCTGCCGACACCGGCGACGCCGCAGGCGATCTGGCGCATCATCCACAACAAATAGCATTCCAAAAAACAAACAGGAGAAACACCATGATTGCGAAACGAATGCTCGCGGCGCTGCTCCTGTGCGGCCTTGTGCTGCCCGCCGGCGCGCAAACGCCGGCACCGGCACAGACAACAACCGCTGCACAAACCTATCCAAAGGGGCCGGTGCGCGTTATCGTGCCCTTTCCGGCCGGCGGCGGCGTCGATGCGGCGGGCCGCATCCTGGCGCAAAAACTGTCCGAGAGCCTGGGCAAATCTTTCGTCATCGAAAACCGCGGCGGCGCCAACGGCAACATCGGCACCGAACTCGCGGCCAAGGCCGGCAACGACGGCATGACGCTGCTCTTTACCGGCGCCGGCTTTGTCACCAACCCCAGCCTGTACAAGAGCGTGCCCTACGACCCGATCAAGGACTTTGAACCGGTGAGCCTGATGGCGCTCGGCCCCAATGTGCTGGTGGTGCACCCCTCGCTGCCGGTGAAATCGGTGCAGGAGCTGATTGCCCACGCCAGGGCCAATCCGGGCAAGATCGGTTTTGCCGGCGCCGGCAATGCCAGCACGCCGCATCTTGCCGGCGAATTGTTCAACACCATGGCCGGTGTGCAGATGGTTCACATACCGTATCGCGGCTCGGGGCCGGCCATGGTCGGACTGCTCTCAGGCGATGTGCCGGTGATGTTCCTGCCGGCCATCAACGCCGGACCGCATGTCGCCACCGGACGCCTGCGTGCGCTCGCCGTCACCAGCCGCGAGCGCCTTGCGGCGCTGCCCGATGTGCCGACCATTTCTGCGTCCGGCCTCGCCGGTTACGAGTCAAGCCAGTGGTACGGGCTGCTCGCACCGGCGGGCACGCGTGCGGAAATCCTCGCGCTGCTCAACAGCCAGGTTGCGAAAATCATGCAAAACGATGAAATGAAAACACGCATGAAAAACGACGGCCTGGTGCCCATAGGCGGAAGCCGCGAACAATTCGCCGGCCACATCAAGGCCGAAATCGACAAATGGGCCAAGGTCATACGCGCTTCGGGCGCCACGGTGGACTGAAAGACCAAGCCGGCCCTGGGCGACCTTCGTCGGCCTCAATCCGATTCAATCGGCCTCAATCGGCCTTGATCCGGCGGCATCGACGATTTTTTTTCCAGCGCCCCAGTCCGGCTGCAGCGTCACGGCGAAGTCATCAGGCGAACTGGCCACCGGCACGGCGCCCTCCAGCGCCGGCAACGCCTTTGGTTCGGGCCCGCGTGCCGACCTGTCCGCGTCGGCGACGCGCACCATGAAGCTGACCACGCGACTCAGCCCTTGCTACCCTTCTCGAGCACATCCGGCCGAAACTTGGTCTCTGGCTTGACGCCTTTTTTACGCTGCGCGGCGCTGATCAGGCCGTTCTCGAGGTAACGGCCCAGCACCGTGCGTTTGGCTGCCTCGTCCCATTGCGGCAGCCAGTCGCCGGCGGTGTCGCCGTGCCAGGGCGGTTGCGGGCGCAGCGGCGGCAGGCCGAGTTCTTCCCAGATGCCGCGGGCGCGCTCCATGAATTCCTGCTTCGGCAGGGCCAGTGGCGGCATCGGCTGCTTGATGGTGGCGTCGATCAGCAGCGTCGAATCTTCTTTCTTGCCGCCCTCGCGCGCCGGGCCGTGGCCGAGGCCGCGATGGCCGAGAATGACGATGTCCTCGATCGGATTGCAGCGGTAGGACATCGCCCACAGCAGCGCGTCGGCATTGTCGGGGTTGATGTCCTCGTTGACGGCGATGCAGATCTTGCCGATGTCGCTCTTGAAATTGGCCGCACCGTACAACGCGCGCCAGATTTCGCTGCGCTGCGCATCCTGGCCGAAGGTAATCATCAT
Organism: uncultured Bordetella sp.; assembly: GCA_964385505.1. GTDB lineage: Bacteria > Pseudomonadota > Gammaproteobacteria > Burkholderiales > SG8-39 > CAITSH01. The sequence goes on along the minus strand of CAYLPI010000053.1, from coordinate 17,895 downwards.
GACGCGACGCAGATTGGTCAGCGGCTCGTGCAGCGACACCTTTTTGACACCCTTGATGCCCAGCACGTCGCGCAGGTGCGCAAGGTACAGCGGTTCGTAGGCGACGCGCTTCATCACGCTTGACTCCGAGGGCGTGACCTGGCTGATGTACGAGAGCACGATGGCGTTTTTGCGGTGCGTGATCGCCGTTACCGTCATCGGCATGTTGAATTCCTCGAGCGCGATATGGCCGTGCGACTCGCCGAAGGGCGCCTCGGGTTCGCAGTACTCGGTGTCGATATAGCCTTCGATGACAATCTCGGCCTCGGCCGGCACCAGCAGGTCCACGGTCCTTGCCTTGACGACATTAATGGGCGCGCCGACGAGGCCGCCGGCGACGGTGAATTCATCCACGCCCATGGGCAGTTTTTGCGGCCCGACAAAGGCCACCGCCGGCGGACAGCCGAGCACAACGGCAACCGGCATGCGGCTTTTGCCCTGCTGCTGGTACTTGAGGTAGTGGGCGTAGCCTCCCGCACCGCCGATGCGCGTCGCCATGCGCACCACCAGGCGATCGGTGGCTTTTAACGCGGCACGGTAAGTGCCCATGTTCTGCACGCCGGTTTCCGGGTCGCAGGTGATGACATTGGTCGCGGTCAGCGTCGGTGCGGCATCAAAGCCCGGCGTCGATACCGGGATGGGCAGGCGGTCAAGGCCGTTGCCCTCGCCTTGCAGGTCCGCACCCGCGAGCACGACTTCCTGGCAGAGGGCATTTACAACGACGCGCGGCGCGATCGGGCGGGCAATGGCCTGGTCCCACCTTGCCGCAATCTGGTCCAGCGGCACACCCATGCCGGTGGCGTAGATTTCGCGGTTGGCGGCCATCGCGCCGACCAGCACCGGCATATCGTATTTGCGCCCGCGACCGTCGATGACATTGGTGAAGAGGAAGGCCTTGCGCTCGGATTCCGCCATGCCGCCGACGAACTGCCAGCGCACCAGCGGATGCAATTCCGAATCCTTGTCCATGGGCCGGTCGATTTCGCGCACCAGGCCTTTTTTACGCAAGGCATCGAGGTGCTCGTGCAGGTCGGGATAGCCGCGCGTGGTGTCGGTCATGGTGGGGTCCGGTAAATTGTCACTTGGCTGATACCACGGCCAGAGGAAAATGCAGGGGCGAAAATCACCTCGGCGGAGTTTCGCCGATTGGCCACTCTGCCGCAACACTTTCAGACGCCGAAGTCAGCCGGCGGATGACCAGGCGCACAGCTCATGCATGTCATGCCCGCAAGCATGCCGTTTAACCATCCGACGAAAATCAATGTGGATTGTCAATGTCCGTATATCCATTCAAATCAGCTTGATATAAACTCGCGGTATGTCCAGCCGGGTTTTTATTTTCGTTTCGCGCGTGCTTTTCGTCGTAATGGCGATGACCTTTCTGTCGCCGTCGATGGGGACGAACATGGTGGCTGACCATGAGCATTTGCATGCGCAAGCGATGCAGCCTGACGATTCATCACACGGACACGGGCACGAACACGATGCGGATCATGACGAGGACGATCCGCATGCAGTCATGGGACACCTGCTCCTGCACATGCCTATGCATTTGAGCATCGCATTCGAGTTTGCACCGCCCCCATTGATAACGGGGGCAGAATTGCCATTTCCGCAGTTCTCGCCATCATTCGGCGTTCCTGAATTTCCCTTCAAGCCTCCGCGCGCTGTTCTTTTCGTTTAGCCCATGAAGTGCTGGCGCGACAGCGGTTTTTGCTGTCGCGAATAGATATGGCTTTACAAAAAGGAGACCTCCATGCGTGGAGACCATTCCGGTCATGGCCCTTGTATTCGGCTGCTACGCTTCGCGCGCAGCGTGGGAAGCGGTGTTTGGCCGGCCCTGGCATTGAGCGTTGCGTATGCCCAGGCCGTGCCCGCCGCCGAGTTGCGCGCACTGACCGAACGACAGGCGGTGGAGTTGGCGCTGTCGCGGCCCGCCTATCGCGAACTTGGAGAAGGTCGCCTTGCCATTGCGGGGAGTGCCGTCACTGAAGCGACCCTGCTGCCCAATCCGGTTTTCGCGTGGGAGCAGGATCGCATAAACAGAGTAACCGGCCGGTCTGTGGAATCGACTGTCAAGGTTCTTCAGACGTTTGATATTTCAGGCCGGCGCGCGTTGCGCCGAGAAGCGGCGAGCATCCGCGTCGATGCGGCCCGCTTCGACGAAGAAGATCGGCGCCTGAATACGATCGATGAAGTGCGCCGTCTGTTTGGCGAATCGCTTTATCGTCAGGAAACCGGGGCTGCTTACACACGGTGGCTCATGCGCATAGCAGCAGCCACCGACATCGTCAGGAGTCTCGCCAAGGCGGGTGAAGCGTCGGGCTACGACCGGCGCCGCCTGGAACGCGAGGCGATGACGGCAAAGGCACGCGCCGCGAGCGTTTCCGCCGACTATGCTCGAATGCGCGAAGCAATGGCGGGACTTATCGGAAAATCCGGTGGAGAAGTGATAGCGCTTGAGGGCGAACTGCTGCCTGGCAATGCGCCGCCGCTGGAGGCGGTGCAGAACGCCTTGCGCCAGCGCCCCGATCTCGCGTCTCTGAACGCCCAGGCCGACGCTTATGACCTTGAGCGAAACGCCGCTGAACGCGCGTGGATACCCGATGTAACGCTCGGCGTCGGTCAAAAGCGCAGCGAGGAATTGGGTCGAACCGATACCGGTCCTATGCTGGGGTTTTCAATATCGCTGCCTTTTTTTGATCGGGGCCAGGCGAGAGAGCAACGGGCCCAAGCCCGGGCCAGTACGCTGCGCGCGGAGCAGTCCTTGACGTACGCCAGGCTTGAAGCCGCGCTGCGAGGCGTCTGGCGACAGGCTGCGGAGTTGCGCCAGGTTGCGGCGTCCTTCCGGCGCGAGTCACTCGGCAGTTCGCGGGATCTCACCCATATCGCCGAAGCGGCCTATCGCGCCGGCGAAGGCAACATTCTCGATTTGCTCGACGCCTATCGCGCCGAACTGAACGCGGAGACGACGGCACTCGATCTTGAATTACGCGCGCGGCTGGCCCGCATCGAACTTGACGTGCTGTCAGGAGCAAGAACCCATGAATAATTTGAAATGGCTCATCCTCGCCACGGTGGTCGTGGTAACAGCGGCTTGCAACCGCCACGACAATGAGGGACATGAGGCCTCGCATAAGGCGGAAGGCGCCGCCCACCAGGAAGGGGAAGGCGGCCACGGGCACGGTGGGGGGGTGGCCGTCACGCATTACTCCGACAGCACCGAACTCTTCGTCGAATTTCCCGTTCTCGTCAAGAACGAGGAGGCCGCTTTTGCTGCGCATCTGACGCACCTTGCCGACTTCAAGGCGGTTGCAGGAGGCCGGTTGACCGTTGTTTTGAGCGGCAATGGCCAGCCTGAAGAGCGTGCCGGGGTCGGCGTCAGCCAGACGGCCGGGATCTTTCGTCCCACGCTGAGACCGCAGCAAAGCGGCAAACGCCGGCTCGTTTTCGAGATCAGCGCGCCGGGATGGTCAGCAACACACGATATGGGCGAAGTTGTGGTCTATCGCGACCGTCAGGCGGCTGATGCGGCAGCAGGACCGACGACCGGAGGGGGAATCAAATTTACCAAAGAACAGCAATGGAAGATGGATTTCGCCCATTTGCCGGCGGTCGAGCGCGAAGTCCGCGAGTCCGTGGCGGTCTTGGCGACGCTACGGCCGCGGGGCTCGGGCGAAGCCCATCTCTCCGCACCGGCCATCGGCCTGCTTCATGCGGGACCAGGCGGATTTCCCCAACTGGGAATGAAAGTTGCCGCCGGGCAGATACTTGCCTACTTATCACCCCGTCTGGGCGGCGAAACCGATCTCGCCACCCTGGGATTGTCTGCGCAGCGGGCGTTCATCAATCTGCAGCATGCGACGCGGGAACGGGAGCGATTGGAAGGATTGCTCGCGATCGAGGCCGTTCCGGCTAAACGCGTCATCGAAGCGCGCAGAAGCGAAGAACTGTCGCAAGCGGAACTCAAGGCAGCGCAGCAACGGAACGCGACTTATCAGGGCGGTACTGGTGGCATTGCCCTCAAATCGCCGATTGCGGGAACAGTGGTGGCTGTCAGCGCCGTACCCGGTGCGGCGGTAGCCGAGGGGCAGTCGATTTTTCATGTCGCCGATCTTGGCAGGCTGTGGCTCGAAGCGAGGGTACCGGAAAGCGCGGTGGCACGAATCATCAAGCCCCTCGGTGTTTACTTTTCACTGGACGGCGTCCGGGAGGCCACGGTGTTGGAGGTGGGCCGCAACGCGCAACTCGTGGCCTTCGGCGGACTGGTCGATGCAACCACGCGTACGCTGCCCGCCATCTTCGAATTTGACAACAAGAGTGGCGTATTACGCGCCGGCATGAATCTCCAGGCCCGTCTGTATACGGGGCGCTCGGTCAAGGGGATTGCGGTGCCCGCGTCGGCCTTGGTGGACGATGGCGGACAGTCCGTCGTTTTCGTGCAGAAAGAGGGCGAGTCGTTTGAGCGGCGCGCGGTTGAAATCGGGCCGCGCGATGGTGACTGGGTGGCCCTCAAATCCGGCGTGGCAGCGGGGGAGCGGGTGGTGACGCGCGGCGCATATCAGGTACGCCTCGCCGCCGCCCAGCCTGCGGCCATGGGCCATGGTCACGCACACTGAGAGGCCTTGCATGATTGCAAACATTATTCGCTGGTCTCTCACCAACCGTTTGATTGTGTTGATCGCTGCCGCACTGCTCCTCGTTTGGGGTGGATACCAGACGACACGCATGCCGGTTGATGTGTTCCCAGACCTGACGGCACCCTCGGTCACCGTCGTGGCCGAAGCGCACGGCATGTCGCCGACAGAGGTTGAAAGTGTCGTTACGTTTGCGCTCGAGACGGCGCTAAACGGCTCGCCGGGGGTAAGGCGCGTACGTTCAATTTCCACCATCGGTCTTGCCGTGGTCACTGTGGAGTTCGCGTGGGGGACCGATATTTTCAGGGCCCGGCAGATCGTGTCCGAAAAGATCCAGCTCGCACGGGCAATGCTGCCGCCCGACATGCCGCCGCCACGAATGGCGCCAGCGGCGTCGGTGATGGGTGAGATCATGTTCATCGCGCTCACCTCGGCAACAGCCAGCGGTTCCGACCTGAAGGCGACCGCCGACTGGGTAGTCCGTCGCCGGATACTGGCGGTGCCCGGCATCGCCGAGGTGATCACCATCGGTGGTGACGAAAAACAGTACCAGGTCACCCTCAGGCCGGAACGACTGTCCACTTATGGCGTGACGGTCGATGAAGTGCTCAAAGCGTTGCGCGAGACCAATCAGAATGCGCCGGCGGGCTTCTACCTGGAAGGCGGGCAGGAGTATCTGATTCAAGGCGTGGGCCGCGTCCGCAGTCCTGCGGACATCGGCGAGACGGTGGTCGCCTTACGCAACCGGCAGCCCGTTCTGGTGCGCCATCTGGGTGAAGTCGGGGTCGGGAAAGGGGTGGTGCGGGGCACCGGTTCACACAACGCCAGGCCCGCCGTGATCTTTGCCATCCAGAAGCAACCCGACACCAACACGCTGGATTTGACGCGCCGACTCGACGAGACGTTCCGAAGCCTGCAGGCGACCTTGCCGGCAGGCATGAAGCTCGAATCCCGGATCTTTCGACAGGCGGATTTCATCGAACGCGCGATTCAGAACCTGCTTGAGACGCTGCGCGATGGCGCGTTGCTGGTAGTGGCGATCGTGTTTGTATTTCTTCTATCGATGCGGGCAACGTTGATCACGCTCATCGCTTTACCGCTATCGTTATTGACTGCGGTCCTGGCCATGCAGGCATTGGGGGCGTCGCTCAATACCATGACGCTGGGCGGACTCGCCATCGCGTTAGGGGCGTTGGTGGATGACGCCATCATCGTGGTCGAGAACATCGTGCGGCGCTTGAGACAGAACGCAACCCGATCAGAATCCCACCGTCAAACGACGGCGAAGGTGGTTTTCGAGGCGACCAGTGAAATCCAGGGTTCCATCGTTTTTGCCACCCTCGTCATCATGCTGGTGTTCGTGCCGATTTTCTTCCTCTCCGGCGTGGAGGGCAGACTGCTGATGCCGCTCGGCTTCGCATACGTCATCGCGCTTGCGGCCTCGCTCGTGGTGGCCATTACCGTCACGCCGGTGCTTGCAGGGCTTTTTCTGCCAAACGACAAAAGCGTGCTGCAGCACGCCGAGCCCCTGCTCATTGCCCTTATGAAGTCGGCCTACGATCGGGTACTGCGGGCGTCGATAGGGCATTGGAAGCCGATCGCCGCACTTGCTGTTTTTGGATTCGTGCTGGCGGCGACGGCACTGAGCTTTGCCGGGCGGGGATTCCTGCCCGACTTCAACGAGGGAAGCCTGACGGTGAATGTGAGCACCCTGCCGGGAACCTCGCTTGACGAGTCGAACCGGATGGCGCAGCGCGTGGAAGAAATCCTGCTTTCTCATCCCGAAGTCGTGGCCACGGCAAGGCGCACCGGCCGTGCGCCAGCAGATCCTCATGCACAGGAAATCCACGCTTCTGAAATTGAAGCGAATTTGCAGATGAAAGACCGTGCCAAATCCGATCTGTTGGCTTCTTTGCGAACAGACTTCGGCGCGCTTTCGGGTTTGAACGTCGTTATAGGCCAGCCGATTTCCCACCGCATCGACCATATGCTTTCGGGCACACGGGCCAATATTGCGATCAAGATCTTCGGACCGGACCTCCATGAGCTGCGCCGGATCGGTGAACAGGTGAGGCTGATTGCAGCCCCGGTGGCCGGGGCCGTAGATGTCGCCCTGGAGCAGCAGACGGAAATTCCGTTTGTGATCGTCAGGTTTCGCCGGGACGCGATTGCGCAGCATGGTCTGACGATTCGGGAAGTATCCGACGCTGTTGAAACCGCGTTTGCCGGCATCACAGTGTCCCGGGTGCTGGAGGGCCAGGCTACGTTCGATCTGGCGGTGCGGTTCGATCCGGCGGTCAGGGCGTCGTTCAACGCCATTGAGTCCACGCTCATCACGACGTCGAACGGCGCCCGCCTGCCGCTGTCGGCGCTTGCCGAGATTCGGAAGGACCGCGGGCCCAATCTGGTCAGCCGCGAAAGCGTACAGCGCAAGATTGTGGTCATGGCCAATGTGGCCGGACGCGATCTGACCGGTGTCGTTGAGGAAATGCGGACAAAGATTGCTGCTAACGTCAAGCTGCCCGTCGGCTACCATATCGAGTATGGGGGACAGTTCGAGAGCGCTGCCGATGCCACGCGTACGCTTGCGTTTCTCGGAATTGTGGTCATCGCCGGCATTTTTCTTTTGCTGTATCTTGCATTTCGTTCGATCCGAGACGCGTTGCTGGTCATGATCAATCTGCCGCTGGCGCTGATCGGCGGGATCGCCGGAATGTATGTCGCGGGCGGCGTCCTTTCGGTCGCCACGCTGATCGGCTTCATCACCCTGTTCGGCATTGCAACGCGTAACGGCGTCATGCTGATCGCGCATATCCGTCATTTATTCGAGCGGGAGAATGTATCTGAACCGCTAGAGGCGGTGACGCGCGGCGCCCGCGAGCGCCTGATCCCCATCCTGATGACCGCGCTTGCCGCCGGTCTTGCTCTGGTTCCGCTTGCGCTTGCGGCCGGTGAACCCGGGAGTGAGATTCAGGCGCCAATGGCGATGGTTATCCTGTGCGGCTTGTTGACATCGACGCTGTTGAACATGTTCGTCGTTCCCAGCCTCTACTTGAGATTCGGGGATCTCAGTCATGACCGGACAGCCTTGAAACGGGCAACGGTCAGGGGGCAGCGGGCATGATCGCCTGGAGTGACCGCGGCGTGCTTGCCGCGCTGGGCGCAGCGCTTTTGTTTGGCGCCGGCACCCCCGCCGCCAAGCTGCTGCTCGGACCTGTAAGTCCCTGGCTCCTCGCTGGTTTGCTCTATCTGGGTTCAGGCATCGGTTTGGCGCTGATCCGCGCATTCCGGAGGGGCGAGCGGGCACGTTTTGAGCGCAATGAAATCATGTGGCTTATTGGGGCGATCATCACCGGAGGCATGCTTGGCCCGGCGCTCCTGATGTGGGGATTGTCCCGAATGTCCGCGTCGGGCGTATCGCTGCTGCTCAATGCGGAGGGGGTATTCACGGCATTACTCGCGTGGTTCGTTTTCCGTGAAAACTTCGACCGGCGAATCGCACTCGGCATGGTATTGATCGTCACCGGGGCGGTGGTGCTGTCGTGGCCCGGCAATGCGGGGGTGGTTGAAATATTGCCGGCACTGGCGGTGCTGGGTGCGTGTCTGGCATGGGCTATAGACAATAATCTTACGCGTAAGGTCTCCCTTGGTGACGCGCTGTACATCGCGATGACCAAGGGCCTCGCCGCCGGAGTAACCAATCTCGCACTCGCGCTCATGGCAGGGGCCGCGTTGCCCTCTGCGACGATTGCCATCGCGGCCGGTTTTCTGGGTCTGTTCAGTTATGGTTTGAGTCTGGTCTTATTCGTAGTAGCGTTGCGAGAACTTGGTACAGCGCGCACAGGAGCGTATTTTTCGGTCGCCCCTTTTGCAGGCGCTCTGATCGCGATAGTGATTCTGGAGGAACCGGTGACGATTCCACTCGCCGCGGCTGGCGTTCTGATGGCGCTGGGCGTGTGGCAGCATTTGAAGGAGCGGCATGAGCATCAGCACGCACACGTCCCGATCGAACACGAACACGAGCATACGCACGATGCCCACCATCAACACGCCCACGCCGAATCGCTGGCGCCAGATGAGCGTCATCGTCATTGGCACAGGCATGAGCGGATGACGCACAAACACCCGCATTATCCGGATGCACATCATCGTCATGATCACAGAGGCACGCCGTATCCCGACGTGAAAGCCAGCATTGCGTCGCCGTCAGTCTCTAGGCGGCTTGCGCTCGGCGAAAACACCGTACGGGGCCGGGTAGTTGGATTCACGAACAGGCTTGACGTTTCATGAGCAGCAATGGAAGAGTATTGCGTTTCCCCCGCACATCGACTGGAAACGTCCATCTGGCAAGGCTTTCCAGACAGTCTGCGAGTTTTATGCTCCGGCATGCAAGCTATGTCGCACCTCTCAAGTGGAATTCGGTCTCGCATTTTTCGCCAGACCTCAAAGAAATGCCCGACACGACACCGCGCTTTTCCCGCGAGCGCCTTGAATCCTTCATCACGTCCGCGCTGCAAAGTGTCGGCCTGCCGCAGTGATGCAGTTCGCCACCGAGACCGCCATCGCCAAGGCCAGAACCGCCGGCATCGCCTGGGTCGGGATGCATCACGACAATCGCGCGCCTGCCGGGCGAACAAAGCCAGGCCAAGCTCGCAGGGCGCAGCCGCGACGGCGTGCCGCTGCCGGCGGCGCTGCTGGCCGGACTGAACACGCGGGCCGCAGACCCGGGTATTCCCGCGCTCGGCCGAAACACCGCAATGACAGCATGACAAATTCGAAAAAGGCAGACGCATGAGCAACAGCACTTCGGGCATCCACATCACCACCGAAGGCTGCGCCATCGGCTATACGGTGCACGCGGCAAAATCCGCCGGCGCACCACGGCTCGCATTGATCCACTCGCTGGCGATGGATCGCACGTTCTGGGACGGCGTGATCGCCGAACTGGCCGGACGCGCCGAAATACTCGCCTACGATTGCCGCGGGCATGGCAAGTCCGGCCACGTAGCCGGGCCTTATACCGTCGAGCAGTTCGCGCGCGATCTCGCCGCGCTGTTCGATCACCTCGGTTGGAGTACGACCGCCATCGCCGGCTGCTCCATGGGCGGTTGCATCGCCCAGGCTTTTGCCGGCCACTACCCGCAGCGCGTGAGCGCGCTGACGCTGATCGACACCACCGCCTGGTACGGCGAGGACGCGCCCAAGGTGTGGCGCGAGCGCGGCGCGACCGGCGTTGAAAAAGGCCTCGCCGCGCTCACCGCCTTCCAGGTCACACGCTGGTTCGGTGACGCCTTTCGCGCCGCCGAACCGCAAAAGGTCGAAGCCGCCGTCGCGGTATTCCTCGCCAACACGCCGGCCTGTTACGCCGCCACCTGCGCCATGCTGGGCGATGCCGATCTGCGGCCTTTTTTGTCCGCACTCGGCATGCCGGTGCAAATCATCGTCGGCGAGGAAGACTACGCAACCCCGGTGGCGATGGCGCAGGAAATGCACAAGGCCATCGCGCAGTCCTCGCTCAGCGTGCTACCCGGTGCGCGCCACCTGACACCGATCGAACGGCCGGCCGACATCGCCGGCAAAATTGCCACCTTGCTCGGCGTCTGAAGCATTTGCACGGGGAAACACCCCGTCGCGCGCGACCAGTCAAGCGCATGGGCGACCCGGCTTGCGCTGACGCTGACACCGACACCGACAATAGGCTGGAAAGCCCCGTCTGGAGCGACTTTCCAGCCTATGCCTGCAGTGGCATCAACTCAGCCCGATTGCTTGAGCACCGCGTCGCGGGCAATCGCCAGCAAGGCGCGCAGCGCCGGTGACGTATTGTCCTTGCGCCAGGCCATGGCGAACTGCACTGCGGCGTAGGACTCGCTGATCGGCCGGTACACCACCTCGGCGATGCGCAGTTTTTGCGCCATGGCCGGCACCAGCGCAATGCCCACGCCGGCGGCGACCAGACCGATCACCGATTCCATTGGCGCGGTTTCCTCGACCACCCGCGGCACAAACCCGGCCTTGCGGCACAAGTCCATCACATGGCTGAAATAGCCGAGGCCGCCGCCGCGGGTAAACAGCACCTGGTCGTAGGGCGCCAGCGCGGCAAGACGTATGCTGCGCTTCGTCGCGAGGGCATGCCCGCTGGGCAGGGCCACCACGACGCGATCCTTCATCAGCAGCGAGGTGGCGATCGCATCTTCCAGTACCGGCATCATCAGCATGCCCATGTCAATGCGCCGGTCGAGTATGGCGTCCAGTTGCGCCGTCATCGGCAGGTTGAGCAGCGACAACTGCACGCCGGAATAACGGCGGCGGAAAGTCCGCAGCACCGTCGGCAGAAAGGTGTAGGCAGCCGACCCGCCAAAGCCCAGCGATAGCCGCCCGACCTGGCCGCTGGCCGCCCGCACCGCCACGACCGCAGCATTGTCGGCGCAGGCCAGCGTCTTGTGCGCCTCATCCAGAAAGGCCTTGCCGGCCTCGGTCAACGCAACCTTGTGCTTGTTGCGATCGAGCAGGCGCACACCGATCTCGGCTTCGAGCGCGGCGATCTGCCGGCTGAGCGGCGGCTGCGAAATATGAATGCGCTCTGCCGCGCGCGAAAAACTCAGTTCTTCCGCGACGGCGGTGAAATAGCGCAATTGGCGCAGTTCCATGGTTTTTCCGTTATACCGATAGCGTATAGCCAAGGCATAAATTATATATTGGACGGCAAACCAAGGTACGCCTAGCCTGTGTCAAACGGCCCCCGCAAAAACGCCCGGGCCGGATTCACTCGTGCGTTGCAGCATCAGGACGCCATGCATTCGAACCGGCGGCCAAGCACATGAAACACGCGATCAAAGCACTGTTCGCAACCGCAATGGCGGCCACAATGGCGGCCGCATGCCTGTTCCCGCCGGCGGCATTCGGCCAAGCTTTCCCGCGCAAACCGATGAAGATCATCGTGCCCTATGCCGCCGGCGGCGCCGCCGACCTGATGGCGCGCTACATGTGCGAAAAATTTCCGCAGTCCACCGGCCAGCCCTGCGTCGTCGAGAACCGCCCCGGGGCCGGCGGCATGATAGGCATGGAAGCGATGCTCAGGGCCGACCCGGACGGCCACACGCTGGCGATGATGCCCAACAACCTGCCCATCATCCCGGGGCTCTCCCCGAAGGTGCCCTACGACACGCTCAAGGATGTGGCGCCGATCGCCATGGTGGCGAGCACGCCGATGATGATGGGCGTGCACGAGAGCTTTCCGGCGAAGTCCTTCGGCGAACTGATGGCAATGGCGAAAGCCAATCCGGGCAAGCTCAATTTCACCAGTTGCGGCTCGGGCTCCCCACAGCACCTCGCCGGCGAAATGCTCGGTTCGCTCGCCCGTATCAAGTGGCAGCACATCAATTACAAGGGCTGCGGCGCGGCAATCGCCGACGTGCTCTCCGGCACCGTGCCCATATTCATCAGCACTTACGCCCACTTCGCGCCGCAGATAAAGAACGGCAAGTTGCGCGGTTTCGCCATGATGGGCGCCAAACGCAGCCGCTTCGCCCCGGAGTACCCGACCGCATCCGAATCGGGTTTCCCCGGCTTTGACGTCGATGTCTGGTTCGGCCTGGTCGGTTCGGCGCGCATTGCGCCGGCCATACTCGAACGGCTTAACGCCGAGGTGAACAAGGCGCTGTCGCTGCCCGAATTGCGCGACCGCTTGCTGTCGCAGCAGTACGAACCGATAGGGGGCACGGCGGAGCAGTTCGCCCAAGTCATCCGCAGCGACGTCGAACGCTATGGCAAGGCAATCCGCGAAGTCGGCGTCAAACCCGACTGAGCACTCAAATGCCCACCCGAACAGGCACCCCACGCGGGCCGGCTCCGCACACGCACACCGCACATCACCGCTTTTTCTGAAACAGGCCGAATATGAACGACAGAACCGATAGGCAGGCACTCACCCCCGCGGAAAACCGCAAGCGCCTCGAAGCGCTGCACCAGTCCACCGACAGGCTGTCGCTGTTCGAATTCTGGGGCGAGGACCCGCGCAACGAACGCGAGGCCACCGACAAGCTGCAGGCGCGCGTGCCGGCACAGCCGCATCACTGGAGGTACAAGGACATTCAACCCTGCCTGCTCGAGGCGGCCGATCTGGTGCCGCTGGAAATGTCCGAGCGCCGTTCGCTGATCATGATGAATCCTGCGCTGCGGCCTTCGGTCGCCACTGTAACCACGCTGTTTGCGGCCTATCGCATCAACGTGCCGCATGAAATCGCCCCGGCACACCGCCATTCGCCCAACGCCATACGCTTCGGCCTGACCGGCGCGACGAATTTCACCTCGGTCAACGGCGAGAACATCACCTTCGGTCCGGGCGACCTGGTGCTCACGCCGCACGACACCTGGCACAACCACGGTAACGGCCCGGATGACGCCTCGGTCAACCTCAGCGTGCTCGACATGCCGCTGGTGAACGTGCTTAACGCCACCTACTTCGAGTTCGATTACAAGGAAGAACTCGGCGGCGGCAGCGCGCAAAAAAGGGTGCAGAGCGCGAAAGTTCCGGACGATTATTCGCAGCGCATGTACGGTACCGGCGGCCTGATGCCGCGCGGCGGCGTGTCGCATTCGCGCGGTGCCGGCACCAGTTCTCCGATGTTCGTCTACCGCTGGGAAAACACCGAGCGCATGCTGCGCCAGTTGCGCGACCGCGAACCCGATCCGCACCAGGGCACACTGGTCGAATTCATCAATCCGGTGACCGGCGGACCGACCTACAAGACCATGACGTTTTTCGTCATGCTTCTGCGTCCGGGCGAGAAACTGCTTGCCATGCGTCAGACCGCAAGCCAGATCTGCACGGTGTTCCGGGGCCGTGGTTCAAGCATAGTCGGCAAGGCGCGCTTCGACTGGGAACAGTTCGATACGTTTTGCATTCCCGGCGGGGAATGGTACGAACACGCCAACACCAACACCAGCGCCGGCGAGGACGCGATCATCCTGATCAGCAGCGACGAGCCGACCTTGCGCATCCTCGGCTTCCTGCTCAAGCATGGCCGTGACCGGAACGGCGACAGCGTGCTGCTCGAATCGTCGGTGCACGCATGAGCATGGGACGCATGGCATCGATTGCCGCGCCCGAGGGCACGCACTTTGACGCCTACATTAGCGGCGATACCGGCACGGGCCGTCCCGGCCTGGTGATTTTCACGCCCATTTTCGGCCTCGACGGCGACATGACGGCAGTCGCCGACCAGTGGGCCGAAGAAGGCTATCTCGTCGCCGTTCCCGACTATTTCTTTCGCGTCGCTCCGGGGGTGCTGGATCGCTCGGAAGAAGGCCGCAAGAAGGGTTTCGCGCGTTGGGAAAAGCTCGACGTGCATCGCACCGTCGAGGACATGCGGCCAGTGTTCGCGCTACTGCGCGGCACGCCGGCTTGCAACGGCCGCGTTGGTGCAATCGGCTTTTGCGCCGGCGGCGAATTCGCCTTTCTCGCAGCGACGCGCCTGGGCGCGGATGCCGCTGGAGCCTTCCACGGCACGCGCATCCACAATCACCTCGCCGAAGCACACCGCGCGCAGGGCCGGATCAGTTTGCACTACGGCGGCAACGACCCCCTGGTGCCGATGTCGGAGGTGACGCAGATCCAGGCGGCGCTGACGGGTAACGCAAAGGCCGATATCCATGTCTACGACGGTGCCGGGCACGGCTTCAGCTTCAAGGGCCGGCCTTCCTACCATGAATTTGCGGCGACAAACTCGCGTTCACGTGCCGCAGAAGTGCTCGGTGCGCTGAAAACCTGAACAAACCCGGCCATACATATGGCTGGAAAGCCTTGCTGGATGAGCCTTTGCAGGCGATGGCGTTGAAGTTTCCTCCTTCATGGCGTGCAATGATGGCGTGCGAGCAGGGCGCACCGTCGGCGGTCGTGTCCGCCGCCGTCCTTGGTCAGGGCTGGACCGGGCGGACGAAAATACCGGCGGCAGGTGAAACATTTAGAATCCGGTTTGACGCAATCTGGATTCCCGAACCACCATGGACACACTGACCCACGCCTTGTCCGGCGCGCTGCTGGCGCGCGCCGGAGCGCCGCGCGAACAGCGCGCGGGCGAACCGACGGTGGCGCAGCGCGTACTGGTCGGCGCGATCGCCTGTGGTTTTCCGGATATCGATTTTCTCGTCAGTTTTGTATCGCCCCTGACCTACCTGCTCAACCACCGCGGCCTCACCCATTCTCTTGTCGCACTGCCGCTGTGGGCGCTGCTCATTGCCTGGATTGCGGCGCGGCTGCTGCGCCCGCAGCGCGGCCTGCGCGCCTTTGCCGGTACCGCGGCCATGGGCGTCGGGTTGCATATCGCCGGCGACCTCATCACCACCTTCGGCACCATGCTTCTGGCACCGTTTTCCGACGTCCGCTTCGGATGGGGCACGACCTTCATCATCGACCTTTGGTTCAGCGGCATCATCATCGCCGGACTGGTGTGCTCGGCGCTCTGGCGGCGCTCGCGTATTCCCGCAGCGACGGCCTGCGTGGTGCTGGTGGCCTATGTACTGTTCCAGGCGGCGATGAAACATGAGGCGGTCAAGATCGGCCGCGAGTACGCCGATGCGCAAGGCATCAGGGACCCCGAACTCAAGGTGGCCGCCATTCCGCGCTCGCTGTCGCCACTCAACTGGACGGTGATACTGACGACGCGCGACGCACGGCGCTTTGCCCATATCAACCTGTTGCGCACGCAGGTGCCGGGCGCGCCTGCCGAGGGCGACGGACGGTTTGCGCGCATGCAGGCCGAGTTCTACCCCGGCGACAAGGCGAAATGGCAGCGGCTGCCGCGGTTTGGCAACTCGCCCGAGGAGGTCCGCCTCGCGCACACCGTCTGGGACCAGCCCGATTTCGCCTTCTTTCGCTGGTTCGCTGATTATCCGGCGCTGTTGCGCACCGAGCGGCTGGGGCCGACCACCTGCGTCTGGTTCCAGGACTTGCGCTTTATCAACCCCGGCGTTCCCCACACGCCGTTTCGCTACGGCATGTGCCGCGACGGCAACGACAAACCGTGGCAGCGCTACGCGTTGCTGGGTGAGGGACGGCGCGCACGCTTTGACTGATTGCGAACCTGATTGCAGTCCTGATTGCAAATGCATGGGCAAGAACCGGCCTGCGCCGGTGGTGCGCCCGCAGCAGGCTGTTCCGCCCCTTGGCCCCGACCTGACATGAATCCCGCCGACATTCTCCGCCTTGTTGCCCTCGCCGCCATCTGGGGTGGCGCGTTCATGCTGGTGCGCTATTGCGCACCGTATATTGACGCCGCATGGCTGTCGGAAATTCGCGTTGGCCTCGCCGCGCTCGCCATGCTCGCCTATGCCAGGGCCATCGGTCTGGGCCTCGATGTCGCCGGCCGCTGGCGCGCCTTTGTCGTGATGGGCGTGCTCAACATCGCCCTGCCCTGGTCAATGTTCGCCTGGGCCGGCCATCACATCAGCGCGTCCTATATGGCGATACTCAACGCCACGACGCCCTGGTTCAGCGCCGCCTGCGGCGCCATCTGGCTGGGCGAGGCCTTTACCGCGCGAAAGGCCGCCGGACTCGCACTGGGCGTCGCCGGCGTGGTGCTGCTGGTGGGACTGGGCCCGATCGCACTCAGCACCGAGGCGATCCTTGCCATTGCCGCGGCCATCGTCGCCTCGCTGTGCTACTCACTGGCCGGCGTTTACGTCAAGAAACGCGCGTTCGATGTGCCGCCGATCGCGCTCGCGGCGGGCAACCTCAGCGTCGCCGCGCTGCTGATCCTGCCGTTTGCGCTGGCCGGCGGTGCGCCGCCGCCGGCACTGCTCGAATCATGGCGCCTCGCCGGCGCGGTGCTGACGCTGGCACTGGTGTGCAGCGCCTTCGCCTTTATCCTGTATTACCGCCTGCTCGCCAATGTCGGTCCGACGCGCGCGCTGACCGTGACCTTTTTGATCCCGGTGTTCGGCGTGCTCTTTGGCGCGCTGTTTCTGGGTGAGGCGCTGACGCTGTCCACCATCGCCGGCGGGCTGCTGATCATCGCTGCCACCGCGCTGGTCGCCGGTGCCGGGCGCCGCGCCGGCCGCGCGGCCTGACGCACGCCAAAGGGCGATGAACGGTACCGCCACGCAGACGCAGCGCCAGCTGCTCGACACCCTTCTCGTCTGGTACTTCGTCATCATCTGGGGCTCGGGCTTTGTCGCCACGCGCATCGGCCTGCAGCACGCCGCACCCTTTACCTTTCTCGCGCTGCGCTTTGCCATTGGCCTCGCCTTTGTCGTGCCCTATGTCCTGATCGTCAAACCGCGATGGCCGTCCGACCGCACCGAGCTCGGACACGTGCTCACCGCCGGCGTGCTGATGCATGTGGTGCACCTTGGCGGCAGCCACTATGCGCAATACCTCGGGTTGTCGGCCGGCATCGCCGCGCTGATGCTGTCGGTGCAGCCGCTCGCCACCGCGCTGATCGCCTCGCGCTGGCTGGGTGAGCGCCTGCAGGCAAGGCAATGGCTGGGCGTGGTGCTCGGGCTCGCCGGCATTGCGCTGGTGGTGTGGCACAAGTTTGATATCCGCGCCATGACCATCGCCAGCCTCGGCGCCGTCATCATCGGCCTCACCGGCATCACCGCCGGCACGCTGTATCAGCGGCGTTTTTGCCCCGACACCGATTTGCGCGCCGCCACCGTGCTGCAGTTTGCCGCGGCCCTCATCTGCTTTGCGCCGCTGTCGCTGCTGTTCGAGGATAGCGGCGTGCGCTGGAGCTGGGCGCTCGCCGGCGCCTTCGTCTTTTTGGTGATCTTCGCCTCGATATTCGCCGTCAACGCCTTTTACACGCTGATGCGCCACGGCCAGGCGACGCGCGTCACCAGCATCATCTACCTCACGCCCATCGTCGCGGTCATCGCCGAATACCTGGTGTTCGGCCTCGCGCCGACGCCGCTGGCGATGGCGGGGACGGTGATTACCTGCGCGGGCGTGGGCTTGGTGGTGTGGCGGCGGCGCACGGCGTGAGTGGGATGCAGCCGGGGCATTGGCTGGAAATGCCCCGGGGACGGTGGCTTCCAGCTATCTGCCTTCATTTTCGCGAATGGGGGAATCCGGTATCGTGGTTCTTCTCTTATTGTTCGGTGTCGCTGCTTTTTAGTTGAGGCGTTTCGCTCCCTTGCGGGAGCGAGCATCGCAGGGCAGTCGCGCAGCGACCGTCACCTCCGGGTCGCCTTTTCTTCGTTGGTTCTTTCGACCGAAGGA
>CAYLPI010000052.1:0-22084 GCA_964385505.1 uncultured Bordetella sp. | reverse complement strand
CGGGAATCAGGCCGATCTTGCAAAAAGCCTGGATGAAAGATGCGGACCGGGCGGCGATGACCAGGTCGCAGGCGAGCGCGACATTGGCGCCGGCGCCGGCGGCAACGCCGTTGACTGCGGCGATGACGGGCAGAGGCAGCGCCCGCAGCGCGCGCACCAGGGGGTTGTAAAAATCGCCTATGGTCTGGCCCAGGTCGGGAGGCGCTTCGCCAGGGGCCATGTTGCGTTGGCCAAGGTCCTGGCCGGCGCAAAACCCGCGGCCGGAGCCGGTCAGGATCAGGGCACGTATGGTTCTGCTGCTGCGCACGGTCTCCAGCACGTCTTGCAGGTCGGAATGCATGGCCACAGTGAAGCTGTTGAGCTTGTCGGGACGGTTGAGTGTCACGATGGCATAGCCGTCGACCTGGTCGAAAAGAATGTCACTCATGCCTGCGCCCGTTCCGGAGTCATTGTCAGAAAAGGCAAGTCTAGCATCGCCATCGGACCCGGTTTCCGGGGCATGCCGCTGTCTGCGGTCACCCAAGCGCGGTCGCGCTGCTGTCGCGCTGCTTGACAGGCATTTTCAGCGGCCTGAGAATCAGGCCCATGAATACACGCATCCGACGCCGCCGATTTGTTCCGAGGGAAAGGTAGTGGTGCGCCGCGTGACGTTGTAATGCTTGTTTGATGCCAAGGCCACAGACTACGCTCTGTGGCTTTTTTGTTCTTGTCCGCCGAATCGCAGCTTGCACATCCAGAAAGAGAAAGATCACGATGAAACCAGTCGACTACCCGCTTAATGCCTTGATGCAGATTACCAACCGCCCCGACCTGGTGTTTGTCAAAGGCGAAGGCTCATGGCTGACCGATAGCGAGGGGCGCCGCTATCTCGATTTCATCCAGGGTTGGGCGGTGAATTGTCTGGGCCATTCGCCCAGAGTCATAGTCGATGCCTTGACCAGCCAGGCGGCGACGCTGATCAACTGCAGCCCGGCGTTTTACAACGAACCGTCGACGCGCCTGGCGCAGATGATCGCCTCCAGCTCCGGCCTGGAAAAAGTGTTTTTTGCCAACAGCGGTGCCGAGGCGAACGAGGGCGCGATCAAGCTGGCGCGCAAGTGGGGCGGCCTGCATCGCAAGGGCGCCTACAAGATCATCACCTTCGATCACGGCTTTCATGGCCGCACCCTCGCCACGATGTCGGCCTCGGGCAAGCCGAACTGGGACAAGCTGTTCGAACCCAAGGTGCCCGGATTCCCCAAGGCCGAGCTGAACGACCTCGCCTCGGTCAAGGCGCTGCTCGCGGACGACGTCGTCGCCATCATGCTCGAGCCCATACAGGGCGAGGCCGGCGTATTGCCGGCGAGCAACGAATTCCTGCAGGCCTTGCGCGAACTCACGCGCGAGCAGGGCATGCTGTTGATTCTCGATGAAGTGCAAACCGGCATCGGGCGCACCGGCAAGCTCTACGGTTTTGAGCATTCGGGCGTCCGTCCCGATATCCTGACGCTGGGCAAGGGCATAGGCGGCGGCGTGCCTCTCGCGGCGCTGGTGGCGTCAGAGGCGGTGTGTTGTTTCGAACCCGGCGACCAGGGCGGCACCTACAACGGCAATGCCTTGATGACCGCAGTCGGCTGCGCCGTGCTCGAAACGGTGGGCGCGCCGGCATTCCTGCGCCGCGTCAACGAGGCGAGTGCGGTATTGCGTGCCGGCCTGACCGCCTTGTCGGAAAAACACGGCCTTGGCGAGGTGCGTGGCGCGGGCCTGCTGATCGCGCTGGAACTTGGCCGCGATATCGGTGCGGCGCTGGTCGAGCAGGCGCGGGCCGAGGGCCTGTTGCTCAACTCGCCGCGCCCTGCCACGCTGCGCTTCATGTCTGCGCTGGACGTCAGCGACGCCGAAATCAAACAAATGCTCGAGGGCCTGGACGGACTGCTGGCACGGTTCAAGTAAGCAGGCCGCGCACGCCGTCCCAGAGCAGTTTGCTGCCGGTGAGGAAAAACGCCGCATATACGATGCGGAAAAACAACTTCGGGTTGATGCGCGTGTGCAGCCACACGCCGAGTCTGGTGCCGGCCACGCCCAGGGGCACCAGCGCCAGCGAGGTCAGCAGGTTGCGCGTGTCGAACAAGTCCAGCCACCAGTATGGAATGAGTTTGGCGTAGTTCATGCTGCCGAAAAAAATCAGCGAGGTGGCGACGAAGGCGGTCTTGTCGAGGCGTTGCACCAGCATGTAAACCGATAGCGGCGGCCCGCCGGCGTGCGCGACAAAACTGGTAAATCCGGAAATGCCGCCCCAGAACCAGCCGTGCCCATCGGACAGTTGCTTGCGCTCGACCCCTTCTTTTTTCATTAAATTATAGGCCAGAAAGCCGAGCGAAATCAGCCCCAGCAAGACGCGTATCCAGTCATTGTTGAGGCTCTTGAAAGTCAGCGTGCCGGCGACGATGCCGCAAAGGCCTGCCGGAACGATGACGCGCATCACCCGCTTGTTCCATTTACCCCAGTAGGCCTGGAAGCCGGTGAGGTCCATGATGCACAGCACCGGCAGCATGATGGCGGCCGCCTGTGGCGGCGCGACGGCGAGTGCCATGATCGGTACGCCGAAGCCGCCGACACCACCGCCGAGACCGCCTTTGGAAATGCCTGTCAGCAATACCGCGACGATGGCGACGGCCCAGAACAACGGATCGTTTATCAAACCTGTGTCCCGGCGGCCTGTTCGCGCAAAATCCGTTTCAGAATCTTGCCCGTCGCGCTCTTTGGCAACGCGGCGACAATATCGACGCGCTGCGGTGTCTTGTACGCGGCAAGCTTGTCCTTGCACCAGGCGATGATTGCTTCCGCTGTCATGTTCGAATTCTCCCTGAGAACGACCGCCACGCGGACGGATTCGCCCTTGATGCTGTCCGATACTCCGTACACCGCGACTTCGCGGATGTCGGCAATCTGATAAAGATAATGTTCTATTTCGGCCGGCCAGACCTTGAAGCCGGAAACATTGATCATGTCCTTGACGCGGTCGACAATGAACACGTAACCCTCGTCATCCATGCGGCCGATGTCGCCCGAGTGCAGCCAGCCGTTGCGCAGCGCGCGTCTGGTGTCCGCAGGTTTGCCCCAGTAAGCCTTCATGACGCCGGGTCCGCGAATTGCGATCTCACCCCATTCACCGCGCGGCAGTTCGCGATCCTCTTCATCGACGATGCGCAGTTCAAAGTCCTGTACCGCCGTACCGACCGAACCGAATTTGTGCCTGCTGCTGTGGTTGTATGCGGCAAAGGGTGAGCATTCGGTGAGGCCGTAGCCCTCGTACACAGGCTGGCCGCACAATGCGCTCCAGCGCCTTGAGATTTCCTGCGGCATGCTGGCCGCTGCCGAAAAGAAAAACCGCACCGACGCCAGGCCCCGCTTGTCGATGCCGCTGCCGAGCAGGGCGATGAATATGGTCGGCACGGCGAAAAACATGCTGATTTTCTCGGCGTCAAGCGCGGGCACCACGGCGTCGGGCGAAAAGCGCCGGAACAGTACCAGCGTCGCGCCGGCTTCGAAGCCACCGTTCATGATGAAATTTTGCGCGAACACGTGAAACAGCGGCAAAAACACCGCCAGCCGGTCATCGGCGCGGAATCCGCAGTGTTTGACCACGGTGCGGATGTTGCTGGCAATATTGCCGTGGGTCAGTTCTACGCCCTTGGGAAAGCCGGTCGTGCCCGAAGAGTAGAGCAGGGCGGCGGTGTCATTGTTGTCCATGTGCGCGGCGGCGAATCCTGGTTCTGCCGCGGCGAGCCAGTCCTCGAGCGCGGATTCACCGGCGACGCGGCCCTCGCACAGCACCGTCGCCCGCACTCCGGGGCACTCGGCGCGCGGCAGGTTGGTCAGCAGGTCGGCGGTGGTGAAAACGAGCCTGGCGCCCGAATCATTGAGTATGTATTTCACCTCCTCTGACTTGAATATGGCATTGACCGAAACGGCGATCGCGCCGGCACGCAGCACCGCGAGGTAGGCGAGCGCGAAGGCCGGGATGTTGGGCAGGTAAAGCGCGACGCGGTCACCGCGGGCTATGCCTGCGCGCTTGAGCGAGGCGGCTAGCGCATCAGCGCAGGCGTCGAGCACGCCGTAGCTGAGGGTCTTGCCCTCGAAACGGATGGCCGCGCGCTGCGGAGCGGCGCGCGCAACGAGGCTGACGTGGTCGGCGACGTTCATGGCTTCATGGCTTGATGGCTTACAGCAGGCTGCAGACCGCCCGGGTGACGTCGGCGGTGGTGGCCTTGCCGCCGAGGTCCGGGGTAAACACTCGGCGCATGGTGACAGTTTCGATGGCCTTCATCAGGCGTTTCGCCGCAGCGGATTCTCCGAGGTGCTCGAGCATCATTGCCGCAGTCCAGAACGTCGCAATCGGATTGGCGATGCCCTTGCCGGTGATGTCAAAGGCGGATCCGTGTATGGGCTCGAACATCGACGGAAAATCGCCTTCCGGGTTGAGGTTGGCGGTCGGTGCGATGCCGAGGCTGCCCGACAGCGCCGCAGCGAGGTCGGACAGGATGTCGGCGTGCAGGTTGGAAGCGACGATGACGTCAAGCGAGCCTGGTTTGCCGACCATCAGCGTGGTTACGGCGTCCACCAGCACGCGCTGTGTTTTTACCTTTGGAAAATCCTGTGCAACTTGATAAAACACCTCGTCCCAGAGCACCATGCCGTGGCGCTGGGCATTGGACTTGGTGACCAGGGTCAGGTGTCGGCGCGGCCGCTTCATCGCCAGCTCAAAGGCAAAACGGTGGATGCGTTCGGCACCGGTGCGGGTGAACACCGAGGTTTCAGTGGCGAGTTCCTCGGGCAGTCCGCGATGCACGCGGCCTCCGGAGCCGGAATATTCGCCTTCGGAATTTTCGCGGATGATGACCCAATCGACACCATCGGCGTTTTTCAGCGGGCTTTCCACCCCGGGCAGCATGCGTGCCGGGCGCACATTGGCATACTGGTCAAAGCCCTGGCAGATCGGCAGGCGCAGGCCCCAGAGCGACACGTGATCGGGCACCTTGGGTGAACCGACCGCGCCAAAGAATATGGCGTCGAATTTTTTCAATTGCTCCAGCCCACCCTCCGGGATGTACCAGCCACGCCGCAGGTACAGATCGCTGTCCCAGGGAAAAGTCTTGAAGGCGAAGGCGAAGCGGCCGGAGTCACGCGCGATGGCGTTGAGCACCTTGATGCCGGCGGGGATGACTTCCTTGCCGATGCCGTCGCCGGGAATGGCGGCGATGCGATAGAGTTTTTTCGTCATGCGTGCGGGGTGCCGGAGCGCGGTGCGGCGCGGAATGCGCATGGTGGACGCATGGCGCGGGCGCGTCAAGGCATCGGCGGTGTTGCGGCGGTGTGCCGCCGCAGGTGGAACGGGCGCGATAGGCTAGAATCCGCAGTCGAGCGAACGCACACGCGCTTTTCGCCTCACGCCAACCATGAATATTATTGCCATCGAAACCTCCACCGAGTATCTGTCGCTCGCCGTGGCGCGTGACGGACACATTACTTCGCGCAGTTTGCTCGCCGGGCAGCGTCACGCTGAATTGTTGCTTGACGAACTCGATGCCCTGCTGGCGCAGGCAAAGGTTGTCATGTCCGGCGTCGACGCAATTGCGTTTGGCGCAGGTCCGGGCTCGTTCACCGGACTGCGCATCGCCTGCGGCTCGGCGCAGGGTTTGGCGCTGGCGTGCGGCGTTCCGCTGATCGCGGTTGGAAGCCTGGAGTCACTGGCACAGTCAGCGCAGGCGGACAAGGTCGTGGCCTGCCTCGATGCGCGCATGGGCGAGGTGTACCATGGCGCGTACGCGCGCCGTCGTGACGGCGGTTGGGACGAGGTTTGCCCGCCGGGACTGTTTGCGCCGGAGTCGGTGCCGGCATTGCGCGGGGATGGCTGGACCGGTTGCGGCAGCGGTTTTGCCGTGCACGGTGTGTCGTTGCAGCAGCGCTATGGCGGGGCCCTCGCCGGGGTCAAGCCGGGACTGTTTCCGGACGCCGCGTCCATGCTGCAACTGGCGATGCCGCGATTTTTGGATGGTGGTGCAATGGATGCGGCACTGGCAGCCCCGCTTTATGTGCGCGACAAAGTCGCGCTGAAGACAAACGAACGTTGAACGATCGCCGTATCCCCGGGCCCGACTGATGAGTGCCGTTCCATGAGTGCCGTTCTCCAAACCCAAACCGAGTTTCGCGATATGCGGCCGGACGATCTCGATGCCGTCGTGGCGATAGAGAACGACATCTATGCGTTTCCGTGGACGCGGGGAAATTTCCGCGATTCCTTCGCCGCCGGCTACGCCTGCAGCGTTTTCATGCAGGGTACGGAGCGCATCGGCTACGCCGTCGTGACACAAGCCGCAGGGGAGGCCCATCTGCTCAATTTGAGCATCGCCGGGCGCTGGCAGCGAAAAGGTTACGGCGGCAGTCTGCTTGCGCATGTGATGGCGGCAGCGCGTGCACAGGGCGCTGCGGTGATGTTCCTCGAGGTCCGCTTGTCCAACCTGCCGGCTCAGGGACTTTACGCGCAGCACGGCTTCGCTGAAATCGGTGTACGGCGCAATTACTATCCGGCACACCAGGGGCGGGAGGACGCGAGCGTGCTTTCGCGCACGCTATGAGCGCTCGGCGCGGCATCATTCTGGACGAACTGGGCCTGACGCCGGTCTGGCGGCTGCGCGCTGCGGCGGCGACGACGCCGTTGCCAGCCGGGGCGTCTTCGGCCGAAGCAGTCGGGGCAGCGACTTCGAGAGCCGCTGCGGTCGCCTTCGAACCGGTTGTCGCTGCGGCCGTGCCGGGTATGGACCGGGGCGCGCGGATCGCGCTGCTTGGCTGGACCGATCTGCGCCTGGCCGTGGCCGGCTGCGATGCCTGCGACCTGCACAAAAGCCGCAACCAGACCGTGTTTGGCGTCGGCGACGAAAAAGCCGACTGGATGCTGATAGGCGAGGCGCCGGGCGCAGAGGAGGACGCGCGCGGCGAGCCCTTTGTCGGGCAGGCCGGGCAACTGCTCGAGGGCATGATCGGTGCAATCGGGCTGTCACGCGAGCGCAATATCTATATTACGAATGTGCTCAAGTGCCGCCCGCCGGGCAATCGCAATCCCGCGCCGCAGGAGGTGGCACAGTGCAGGCCGCATCTGCTGCGGCAGGTTCGTCTGGTCCAGCCCAGGCTGATTCTGGCCATGGGGCGTTTTGCAGTGCAGACGCTGTTACGCACCGAGGCGAGCATTGCCAGCCTGCGCGGCAGGCTGCATTCGTACGAGGGTGTGCCGCTCATCGTGACTTATCACCCCGCCTACCTGTTGCGCACCCTGGCCGACAAATCCAAGGCCTGGGAGGATTTGTGCCTGGCACGCCAGACCATGCAGGACTTGCTTTCCGCTGCGACGCCCCCACATTAGGGATGTGTGCCATTTTGAGGATAATTCCATGATTCGTGTCACGCGTGCCTTTGCCGTGCTGGTGTTCGCCTTGTCGCTGTCCGGCTGCGGTTACAACGACATCCAGAAGCTGGACGAACAGGTCAAGTCCGGCTGGGCCGAAGTGATCAACCAGTACCAGCGCCGCGCCGACCTGGTGCCCAATCTGGTGGCTACGGTCAAGGGTTTTGCCGCGCAGGAGCAACAGGTGTTGATCCAGGTTACCGAGGCGCGTTCGCGTGTCGGCAGCATCCAGGCGACTCCAGAACTCGTCAACGATGCGGCCGCGTTCAAACGCTTCCAGGAAGCCCAGGCCGGCATGAGCAGTGCGTTGTCCCGGCTGCTCGCGGTATCGGAGGCGTATCCCCAGCTTAAATCCGACCAGAATTTTCGCGATCTGCAGGCGCAGCTCGAGGGCACGGAGAACCGCATCGCCGTGGCGCGCAACCGTTATATCAAGGATGTGCAGCAGTACAACGTGCTGATCCGGCAGTTTCCGGTCAATCTGACCGCGATGGTGTTCAGCTATCCGGTCAAGGCGACGTTCTCGGTCGAGAACGAAAAGGCGATATCGAATGCGCCCGAGGTCAAGTTCGACGCACCGCTGAAAGCCGCGCCGCCGGCTGCAAAGTAGCGCCATGGCACACCTGCGTTTAATGCAGTGCCACCTGCTGGCGCTGGTTCTACTGCTTTTCATGGCAGTCACGCTGGCGCAGGCCCAGGTGCCGATACCCGCGCTCAAATCGCGCATCACCGATCTCACCGCTACGCTGACGGCGCCGCAACTGGCTGCAATCGAGGAATCACTGCGCGCATTCGAGGCGAAAAAGGGCAGCCAGATTGCGGTGTTGATGCTGCCCACCACCCAGCCCGAGGCAATCGAGCAGTTCGGCATCCGGCTTGCCGAAGCCTGGAAAATCGGCCGCGCCAAGGTCGATGACGGCGCTATCCTGATCCTCGCCAAGGATGACCGGCGCCTGCGCATTGAGGTCGGTTACGGTCTTGAGGGCGCCATACCGGACGCCAGCGCCAAGCGCATCATCGAGGAGATCATCACGCCACGCCTGCGCGAGGGCGACTTCGAGGGCGGCGTGCGCAACGGCGTCGCGGCCATGCAAAAACTCATCGACGGCGAGGCGCTGCCGGCGCCGGCGCGTGCCAATCCTTCGGCTGGTGGCGGCGGCCTCAATGAATTGCTGGTGCCGGGCATTATTGCGACGATGGTGATAGGCGGTATTTTGCGCACGCTGCTGGGCACATTTTTTGGCGCTGCTGTCACCGGCGGACTGGTCGGCCTCGTCGCCTGGCTGCTGCTGGGGGGGCTGTTTCTCGGGTTGTTGTGCGCGGTGGTGGCGTTTATTGTCGTGCTTACCCTCGGTGGCGGACGCGGCCTCGGCGGCGGTTTTGGCACTGGGGGCGGTTATGGTGGCGGCTCCGGTTCCGGCGGATTCAGTGGCGGTGGCGGCGGCTTTGGCGGCGGCGGCGCATCGGGGCGATGGTGATGAAGGACAAAGGGCTGTTGCGCTGGTGGCGTCACCTGGCGATGGAGCGCTGGCAGGTCAGGCGTGCCTTCCCGCGCGCAAGCCTGTCGGCGATCCGCGCCGCAGTCAGCCGGCAGGAACAGCGCCATGCCGGCGAGCTTCGCTTTGCAGTGGAGGGCGGTTTGCCGATCCGGAACCTGTTGCGCGGACAAAGCGCCCGGGAGCGGGCGGTGGAGTGCTTTTCCGCGCTGGGCATCTGGGACACCGAGCTTAACAACGGGGTGCTCATTTATCTGCTGCTGGCGGACCGACGCGTCGAGATTGTCGCCGATCGCGGTCTGCACGCCCGGGTGGGGTCTGCCGCATGGGAGGTCATCTGCGGCGAGATGCAGCGCCGTTTCGCCGCGCGGGAGTTCGAGCCCGGGGTGCTGGGCGGCATAGCGGCGATCAGCGATCTGCTCGCCACGCATTATCCTGCGCGCGAGGATGATCGCAACGAGTTGCCGGACGCGCCTGTGCTGATCTGAGTCGCGCAGTCCCGCCGCAGTCTCTTGTCTTTTGTCTCGTGTCTCGTGTCTCTTATTTGGCAAGCGGCAAACCTGCGGCTAATTTAAAATTCGCCTTCTGATTGTTGTGCCAGGGCGACCTCTGGCAAGACCGAGGCGATGTTGATACCGCAATCCACCCTACTACAGTCCCGCTTGGCGCGCTGTCCGTCCATGCGGACGGCGCCGCCGCACGTCACCCCGGCATGATCCGCTTTCGCACCTTCCAGAGCCGGGTTGTGTTTTTCTTCCTCGGGCTGCTGTCGCTGGTACAGGTGGTGGTGTTTCTCACCGTGGACATCACCAATACGCGCTACGCCAAACGGCAGATAGAAGTCGCGCTCGAGGTCGGTGC
Organism: uncultured Bordetella sp.; assembly: GCA_964385505.1. Classification (GTDB taxonomy): domain Bacteria; phylum Pseudomonadota; class Gammaproteobacteria; order Burkholderiales; family SG8-39; genus CAITSH01. The sequence goes on along the minus strand of CAYLPI010000052.1, from coordinate 12,286 downwards.
GGTCGGATTCAACCGTCTCATCGAAATGCGGACCGGCCAGTTGCTGCAATCGGTGCGCATCCTCGCGGCAGACCCGGCGTTCAGGTCAGCCGCCTCGCGTCCGGACCTGGCTGCGGCGAAAACATTGCTGCAGAATTTCAATGAGCGCGTGCGCGCCGACTTGATGATGCTGGTCACGTCCGAGCAAAGAACGGTTAGCGCGACCCGGCCGGGTGGCGACAGCGTCCCCGAGGAACTCAGAAGCCTTTTACGCAGCGCCGAAAGCGGCAATCGTGTCTGGGGCATCATCACCATCAGCAACGAAGCTTTTCAGGTGGTGGTGCATCCGGTGCAAGGGCAGGGGCGCATGGCCTGGCTGGTCGCCGGTTACAGTGTTGGCGAGGAACTTGCTCGCGATCTGCAGCAATTCACCAAGCTCGGGAATTCCTTCATCTACACCGGCAGCGACGGCAGGGCGCGCGTCCTCGCCTCGTCGCTGCCTGCGTCGCAGCGCGAGGGCTTGGCCGCGGCTTTCGCCGCAGTCAAGCCCGGCGAGGACAGGATTGTCGGGCTGCGGATTGCCGGCGAGGATTTCCTCAATCTGGTCACGCCGGTAGGGCTAGAGGGCAACCGGCCGCTCAGCCTGGTGATGCAACGCTCAATGGAGCAGGAACTCAAGCCCTTCCAGCAGTTGCGGGCGGCGGTGTTCGTACTCTCCTGCGGCGGCCTGGTGCTGTCGCTGTTTGGCGCTTTTTACATCGCCAGAAGTGTCACACGGCCGGTCAGGGCACTGGCGCGCGCGGCGCGCAGTGTCGAGCAGGGCGATTACGGCCAGCCGGTCAGGGTCGCGCAGGAGGATGAACTCGGCGACCTGGCGGCGACCTTCAACCGCATGATTCACGGTCTGGCAGAGCGCGACAAGGTGCGCAACCTGCTGGGTAAGGTGGTGTCCCACGCCATCGCTGAAAAGCTGCTGTCGCAGGAAGTGATGCTGGGCGGCGAGGAGCGGGAAATCACCGTGATGTTTGCCGACTTGCGCGGCTTCACCTCGTTTTGCGAGACGCAGCCTGCGCAGGACGTGGTCGCGGTGCTGAACCTGTATCTCACGCGCATCAGCGAAATCATCGAGGCGAACAACGGCGTGGTGGACAAGTATCTGGGCGACGGTGTGATGGCCTTGTTCGGCGCTCCGGTCTCCTACGAGGACGATGCCGGCAATGCGCTCAAAGCGGCGCTGGAAATCCGCGATGCGCTGGGCAAGATGAATTCGGATGCGCAACTGCAGGGCCTGCCCTCGCTTGGCGTCGGCATTGGCGTCAATACGGCGATGGTGGTGGCGGGCAACATGGGCAGTCCGACGCGCCTCAACTACACGGTCGTCGGTGACGGGGTGAATCTTGCCGCCAGACTGCAGGCCATGGCCAAGGAAGAGGTCTTCGGTATCGGTGTCATTAGCACCGAGGCGACGCTGAAGCGCACGCTGCGGCGCTTCGAAACGAAGCTGCTCGGGGAGGTGGAGGTGCGCGGCAAGGCCGAGCAGGTGACCATTTATTCGGTTCTGACCGAGGAAAGATTGCAGCACTAGCAGTCCGGCAGTCCGGCAGCCCACCGCAAAAGCGCGCCCTAGTGCTTTTCCATGCCAATGAGGTGCATCGAATCACCCTGCCGCTGGTTGTAGGCATGGCGCTTCATGATCAGCCACATGGTTATCGACACCGACATGCCGAACAGGATAATGATGGTGTTGATGTGGAAGTTGTATTTGATCATCAGCGCATAGAGCGCGAGCATCACCAGGATGTTCAGGTTCTCGTTGAAATTCTGTACTGCGATGGAGTGGCCGGCCGACAGCAGGACGTGGCCGCGATGCTGCAGCAGCGCGTTCATCGGCACGACGAAGAAACCCGCCACAGCGCCGATCAGGATCAGCAGGAAGTACACCAGCGGCATCCAGGTGACGAAGATCAGGACGCAGACAAAAAATCCCATGGCGATGCCAAGCGGCAGCACCGACAGCGACCGGCGCAGCGGCACAAAGCGGCCGGCCAGCACGGCGCCTATGGCAATGCCCACCGCGACCACGCCCTGCAAGATCGCGCCGCGATCGAGCGGAAGGTGCAGGTGGTTCTCGGCCCATTTGAGCACGATGAACTGAAGCGTTGCGCCGGCACCCCAGAATAGCGTGGTAACCGCGAGCGAGATTTGCCCGAGTTTGTCGCGCCACAGGACGCCCAGGCACTCGCCGAACTCGCGTACCAGCACCAGCGGGTTCGTTTGCTGCTTGCGATAGCGCGCACCGGTGTCGGGGATGCGCAGGTTGAAGGCTGCGGCCATCAGGTAAAAGATGGCGATGATCATGATGGCCGCCTCGTGCGGCGTGTCAACGCGGGTATCGAGCATCGGAAAATCGACCGACAGCAGCATGGCCGATATTTTGGGGCTGATCAGCATGCCGCCGAGCATGGTGCCGAGGATGATAGAAGACACGGTCAGCCCCTCGATCCAGCCATTGGCGACGACCAGCTGCTGCGGCGGCAGCATCTCGGTCAGGATGCCGTACTTGGCCGGCGAGTAGGCGGCCGCGCCGAGCCCCACCACGGCGTAGGCCAGCAGCACGGTCAGATGCTCGGGCATGCCCGGCGGGGTGATTTCCTGGGTGAAGAAAAGCAGCATGCAGCCGACGATCTTGATGGTGTTGGTGAAAAACATCACCCGGCCCTTGGGCAGCGCGTCGGCGAATGCGCCGACAAAAGCCGCCAGCACGACATACGATACGGTGAAAAAGAATTTCAGCAGCGGCGTCATCCACGCCGGGCCCTTCAACTCGATGAGCAGTGCAATAGAGGCGATCAGCAGCGCATTGTCTGCAAGCGACGAGAAAAACTGCGCCGCCATCACGGTGTAGAAGCCGCGTTTCATCGGTCAGTCGATTCCATTACGTCCATTGAGAATGGGGCAAGCGTGCCAAATGTGGTGGCGGGGGATTGGGCTGATGCCGGGCTGTGCGCCGACAATCGATCGGGCGTGACCCGAACGGCAACCGGTGTGCAATCGCGCCGACCCTGGCAGCTCCCTCCAAGCTGACCGAGCCCGCATGGTGTATCCGAACGTATCCGAACTTTGTGCATCCGCTCCTTAACATCGGCCTGATTTATACCATGAAAAACTGACGCCGGTCGGTGTTGCAGGTATGACAATTTCGCGCCGTCGCGCTCGTATAATGGGGCTTTGCAGGGTTTGCCTTCTCACCGCCATATCCATTCCATGCCGCGTCCCATTTACGCCAGTTTTGATTTGTCCGCCTTCGGTCATAACCTTGCGGTGGCGCGTTGCCATGCGCCCGGCGCGCGGATATGGGCGGTGTTGAAGGCCAACGCCTACGGCCATGCGCTGACGCGGGCGGCGCACAACATGACATCGGCTGACGGCTATGCCTTGCTCGATCTTGCCGAGGCGGTATGGTTGCGCGCGGCCGGTGTATCCAAGCCCATCCTGCTGCTGGAAGGCTGCTTTTCGGCCGCGGACCTGGTGGAGGCGTTACGCCATCAACTGACCGTTGTGGTGCACAACGAGGCACAGGTTCGCATGCTTGAGCAGGCTGCGCCCGGCGCGCCGTTAGAGGTTTACCTGAAAATCAACAGCGGCATGAACCGGCTCGGCTTTGCGCTCGATGCGACGGCTGCGGTGTTCACGCGACTGCGTGCCTGTGAAGCCGTCTCCCGGATCACGCTGATGAGCCATTTTGCCGATGCCGACGGTCCCACCGGCATCGACTGGCAGCTTGCGGGGCTGGCCGTAGCGACAGCCGGAATTGATGCGCCGCGCAGTTTTTCCAATTCCGCAGCGACGCTGCGCTTTCCCGTGGCTCATGCCGACTGGGTGCGGCCGGGCATCATGTTGTACGGCTGTTCGCCCTTCGCCGACCAGAGCGCCGAAGCGCTCGGTCTTCGCCCGGTAATGACGCTGGGCAGCGAGCTAATCGGCGTGCAGCAACTGCGTGCGGGCGACACCGCGGGCTACGGACGCATTTTCACCGCCGATCGTCCGATGCGCATCGGCGTCGTTGCCTGCGGCTATGCCGACGGCTATCCGCGGCATGCGCCAGGCGGGACGCCGGTCCTCGTGGACGGCCGCCGCACGACGACCGTCGGCCGCGTGTCCATGGACATGTTGTGCGTAAGTCTTGAAGCTTTGCCCGATGCCGCGGTCGGAACGCCGGTGACATTGTGGGGCCGCGGCCTGTCGGCCGACGAGGTTGCCGCCGGTTGCGGCACGGTAAGTTACGAGCTGCTGTGCGCGCTTGCCGCGCGTGTGCCGCAAATCGAGATCAATCCGGGCGGGAACGGAAATGGCCAAACCTAAATCCGTTTATAGCTGCACAGAGTGCGGCGCGACCGCGCCCAAATGGCAGGGGCAATGCCCCGGCTGCGGCGTCTGGAATACGCTGGTCGAGAGCGTGCTTGAGTCGGCGGCGGCGGGGCAGCATCGTTACAGCGGCCTGAGCAAACCGGCGCAACTGCAGCCCTTGTCGCAGGTGCGCGCGAAGGAATTGGCGCGCGTCCCCACCGGCATAGGCGAATTCGACCGCGTTCTTGGCGGCGGCCTGGTGGCCGGGCAGGTGGTGTTGATTGGCGGCGATCCGGGGGTGGGCAAATCAACGCTGCTGTTGCAGGCGCTGGCGCAGATGTCGCAATCGCAGCATGTGGTCTATGTCAGCGGCGAGGAGTCGGCCGAGCAGATTGCAATGCGTGCGTCGCGCCTTGGCGTCGATCCGGGGCGTCTTGACCTGCTGGCCGAGATACAACTGGAAAAAATATTCTCCGCCCTGCAGGACGCGCGGCCCGAGGTCGCGGTCATCGATTCAATTCAAACCGTTTATTCCGAGGCACTGACCTCGGCCCCGGGTTCGGTGGCGCAGGTGCGCGAGTGTGCGGCACAACTGACGCGCCTCGCAAAGAGCACCGGCATCACCATCATCCTGGTGGGACATGTCACCAAGGAGGGGGCGCTCGCCGGTCCGCGCGTGCTCGAGCACATCGTTGACACGGTGCTGTACTTCGAAGGCGACACCCACCAGAGTTTTCGCCTGATACGCGCGATCAAGAACCGCTTTGGCGCGGTGAACGAGCTCGGTGTGTTCGCGATGACCGAAAAAGGGCTCAAGGGCGTGTCCAATCCTTCGGCCATTTTCCTGTCGCAGCATGCCGATCCGGTCTCCGGTTCCTGCGTGCTGGTGACGCAGGAGGGCACACGCCCGCTGCTGGTCGAAGTGCAGGCCCTGGTCGATACCGCGCACGCACCCAATCCGCGCCGCCTTTCGGTCGGCCTTGAGCAGAATCGGCTGGCCATGCTGCTCGCGGTCTTGCATCGGCACGCCGGCATCGCTTGTTACGACCAGGACGTGTTCGTCAATGCCGTCGGCGGCGTGCGCATCACCGAGCCGGCGGCCGACCTCGCCGTATTGCTGGCGGTGGTGTCTTCGCTTACCGACCGGCCCCTGCCGAAAAAAATGATCGTCTTCGGCGAGGTCGGGCTCGCCGGCGAGGTGCGTCCGGCGCCGCGCGGACAGGAACGCTTGCGTGAAGCAGCCAAGCTCGGCTTTACGCAGGCCATTATCCCGACCGCGAACCAGCCGCGACAGCCGGTGGACGGACTGGAAATCATCGCAGTCGATCGCCTGGCCGAAGCTGTTGCACGCCTGCGCGGATGAGTGCGGTGCTGTACAAATTCATGACATTTAAAATCGTAGACGCCCGTCTGGCGGGCATTTCCGGCTTATTTTGGTGATAAAAAAGTCACTTTTTGCAAGGGCTTGGCGATTGACCTCATGATGGACGGGGGATTGCTGCTGCAGTCCGCACTGATCGGTTTTGCCGTTGCCGCACCGGTCGGTCCGATGGGACTGCTGTGCATACAGCGGACCATTGCACACGGCCGGTGGGCCGGGCTGGCGGTCGGTGCCGGCATCGCGGCGGCCGACTGCAGCTATGCGATTGTCGCCGCCTTCGGCATCACCTCCGTCAGCAATGGGTTGCTGGCGGCCGCGCCCCTGCTCCAGCTCGCAGGCTCCATGCTGCTCGTCGTTCTCGGTTTGAAAATCGCACTGATGCGCGTTGCCGTCCACCGCACGGCCGGGTATTCGGGGGAGGACGGCGGACATGTGCGCGCATTCCTCACCGGCTACGGCATGACACTGACCAGCCTGCCGACAATACTTTTTTTCGCCGGCATATTTGCCTCGTTCGGTGCGCTCGGTTCTGCCTTGGATTCGGCGTTGTTCAGCGCCGGCGTGCTGTTCGATTCGCTCGCCTGGTGGCTGGTTCTGACCACGCTGGTGTGCCGGGGTGCGGCGCGCATTACGCCGCGCTTCATGCTCTGGCTCAACCGCGGCTCGGGAGCCGCACTCGCCGGCTTCGGCGCCTTCGCGCTGGCGGCGCAGGTTCTCGGCTGAGTGCGAAGTTTGTGAACCGGCAGGTACGAGTTCAGCTCGAACTGATGACGAATTTCGCGCCGGTCAGGCCGCTGCGTATCGCTGTTTCCAATGTCGCCGGATACGGGCTGTCGGTGTAGTCGCCGGCGAGCACGAGGCCGGGCATGGCGGTTGCCTGTGGCGGACGCACCAGGCCCGGTGTGCAGGCAAAGGTGGCGCGCTTTTCGGCGATGACGCGATGCCACAGCGGCGCCGGCAGTGCGCCGAGCCTTGCTTCGAGTTCGCTGTGCACGGCCGCGCCAAATGCCTCCAGCGACAAATCCTGGTGTGCGCCGCTGGCGCTGACGACGACGGCGACGAGGCCGGGGATGCCCGACAGCGCGCCGCGGTCGAAGGCCCACTGTATCGCGCCGCCGCTGAAGCCGAGCATGGGCGAGGGCAGCTTTATCCCGGCCGGGTATTGCAGGTAGCAGGTGTAGATCGGTTGGTAGGTGAAGGCCCCGAGGATTGCCCGCGTCGCGGCAAGCTGCGGCATGCCGGCGAGCAGCGCAGATGCGTGATGCGGACCGACGGCGACGATGACATGACTGTACGGCTGCGGCCGTTCGTCAAGGTGCCAGCCCGCAGTCTCGCGCCGCAGGGCCCTGACCGGGCTTCCGGTCAACACCCGGCCGCCGCGGGCGGTGATGAAGTCTGCCGCCGGCTGCGGGAACACGGCGCAGAGATCGACCCGCGGCAGCAGCATGTCGCTGCTTTCACGTTTTCCGGTGAGGCTGTCGCGCAATACATTGAGAAAGACCTGCGCCGAGGCAAGCGCCGGCGGCGTATTGAGCGCCGACACACACAGCGGCTCCCAAAGAAATTCCGCCAGCGGTCCCGTCTGCCGGTGCCGGGCCAGCAATGCCGATACGTTGAGCGCGGTATCGACGCGAAACTGCGCGCGTTTGAGCGCCTGCATGAAGGCGATCGCCGACAGGCGTTGCGCCAGCGTGAGTCCCCGGGCGCCGAGCAGCGCGGCGGCGAGGTGCAGCGGTGCCGGCCACACCGGTGCGGCAAGTGCAAAGCCGCCGGCGTAGCGCAGTTGCAACGGCAGTCGCTGCAGCAGCCGGTCCGGGTCGGCGCCGACGCGGCGCATCTGCGCCAGTGTTTCGGTATAGGCACCGATCATGATGTGCTGGCCGTTGTCGAGGGCGACGCCTTCGGCATCGACACGGCGTGCGCGCCCGCCAAGCGAGCGCGAAGCCTCGAGTACGCTGACCGGAATGCCCACGGCCGCCAGTTCAACCGCGGCGGCCATGCCGGCCCAGCCGCCACCGATGACCGCGACGTTTTTTGTTTGAATGCTCATGTCGGCCCTCTGAAGCTTGGGCGGGGCGTTCAGGCCGTGACCCAGGTTTTCCAGGCGAGCCACAACTTGCGTATTGGCGTCAGCGAGGTGCGCTGACGCAGCACGGCGCCGCTGTCGGCCTCGATTTCGCGCAGCAGGGTGCGGTAGATCGCCGCCATCACCAGACCGGGACGCTGCTCGCGCCTGTCCTCGGCCGGCAGGCAGGCGAAGGCCTCGTCATAACAGCGCTGCGCCCGCTCGATCTGGAAGCGCATCAGGTGACCGAAGTTGTCACTCTCCCTGCCGTTGAGCAGGTCGGCCGCGGGAACCTCGAAGCGCTTGAGCTCGTCCATGGGCAGGTAGATGCGGTTGTTGCGCGCGTCCTCGCCGACATCGCGGACAATATTGGTCAACTGGAAGGCGAGGCCGAGCTTTTCGGCGTATTCGAGCGTCTGCGGATTACGGTAGCCGAAAATGCCGGCGGCGAGCAGTCCGACCACGCCGGCTACACGGTGGCAATACAGGCGCAGGCCGGTGAAATCGAGATAGCGGCTTTGCGTCAGGTCCATCGCCATGCCGTCGATGATCTCGTTGAGATGCGACTGGCTGATATTGAACGGGCCGATCGCCGGTGCGAGCGCCTGCGTGACCGGATGCTGCGGTTTGCCGGCGTAGAGATTGGCAAGCTCGGCGCGCCACCATGCGAGCGTGGTTTGCGCGACGCCAGCGTCGGCACAGTCGTCGACAACGTCATCGACCTCGCGGCAAAACGCATACAGTGCGGTGATGGCGCGGCGGCGCTCCGGCGGCAGGAACAGGAAGGAGTAGTAAAAGCTTGAGCCGCTCCCGGCGGCTTTGTGCTGGCAGTACTCGTCAGGGGTCATCGCATCAGCAGGGCGCGGCAGAACATCAGCGGCCAGTCGAAAGGGGTCAGTACCGGTCTGTGGTGAAACACGTCGTAGTCAATGGCTTCTATTTTTTCGAGTATGCGCAGGCCGCCCTGGACCACCAGCCGCAGTTCCAGCCCGACGCGTCCGGGCAGGCGCAGCGCCAGCGGTGCGCCCGATTTTATCATCGCACGCGTACGCTGCACCTCAAAGCGCATCATTTCGCGCCAGCATCCGCCGCTGTCGCCGGCCGCAATCTGACGCTCGTCAACGGCAAATTTGAGCAGCGTGTCCTGCGGCAGATAGACGCGGTCTTTTTGCCAGTCGATGGCGACGTCCTGCCAGAAATTGATCAGTTGCAGCGCCGAGCACACGGCGTCGGAGCAGGCGAGGTTTTCGTCCGAAGTCTCGCGGTAAAGGTGCAGCAGCAGGCGGCCGACCGGATTGGCCGAGCGCCTGGAGTAATCGAGCAACTCCGCCATGTCGGCATAGCGGGTCTTTACGACGTCCTGAGAAAAGGCGTCCAGCAGGTCGTGCAAAAGCTGTAGCGGCAACTGGTATTCACGGACGATGGCCGCCAATGCGGTGAACAGCACGTCATCGACCGGTTCGCCACGGTCGATTTTGTCGAGTTTCTGCCGATAAGCATTGAGCAGGGCAAGTCGTTCGTGCGCTTGCAGGTCGCCTTCGTCGGCAAAATCGTCGGCGGAGCGCGCGAAGCGGTAAATTACCGCGACCGGGCGGCGAAGACGGGACGGCAAAAGGACCGAGGCGACCGGGAAATTTTCGTAATGGTCGACTGACATCGTGATGTTTTTGAAGGATATTCAGTGGTTTGGGCTGACAGTATAGGGGTTGTTCGGGTAGAATCCCAACTGCAACGCAGCCACCATCGGTGCGTGCCGCGCTGTAGGGCTTGCGAGCCTGGCGTGTGGGTGGCGGCGAGGGTGGCGGAATTGGTAGACGCACTGGATTTAGGTTCCAGCGCCTCACGGCGTGGGGGTTCGAGTCCCTTCCTTCGCACCAGATGGATTTTCAGAGCACCGGGAAACAGGGCAGGGCCCAGTTTCCCGCATTAGGATGATGATCAATGCAACAAGCAAGCATTCAACCATTGGAAACACTGGGGCAACTTGAGCGTCGCCTGAACATGGCCGTGCCGGTGGCTGACATCGACCGAGAAGTCGAGCAACGCCTGCAAAAACTCAGCCGCACCGTCCGCATGCCCGGCTTTCGTCCCGGCAAGGTGCCGCTGAAGATTGTCGCGCAACAGTATGGCCCGCAGGTCCGCTCCGAGGTCCTTGGTGATGCGGTGCAGAAGGTGTACTCGCAGGCGGTGCAGGAGCAGAACCTGCGCGTTGCCGGCTATCCGCGCATCGAGCCCAAGAAGGGAGAAACCGGTGCCGACAAGATCGAGTTTTCGGCCACTTTCGAGGTCTATCCGGAAGTGAAGCTTGGCGATATCGCCGGTGTTTCCATCGAACGTCCGGTCATGCCGGTTACTGACACCGAAGTCGACCGCACCATAGAAATTCTGCGCAAACAGCGTGTCCACCATCATGAAGTCGAGCGCGCCGCGGCCAAGGATGACAAGGTCACCGTCGATTTTGTCGGTACTGTTGCAGGTGTCGAGTTCGCCGGCGGGAAGGGCAACGCAATGCCGTTTGTCATCGGCGAGGGACGCATGCTGCCCGAGTTTGAGGCCGGCGTCACCGGAATGAAAGCGGGCGAGTCAAAGTCGGTTGCCGTGACCTTCCCCGCCGATTACCACGGCAAGGATGTCGCGGGCAAAACCGCCAGTTTCTCCATCACCCTCAAATCCGTTGAAGAGCCTCACCTGCCTGATGTCGATGCCGAGTTCGCCAAATCGCTGGGCGTGGTTGAGGGCGACCTCGACAAGATGCGCGTCGAAGTGCGCGCCAATGTCGAACGCGAGGTGAAAAAACGCCTGCAGTCGAATGTGAAGCAGAAAGTAATGCAGGCCCTGGTTGATTCGAGTCAGCTCGAAACGCCCAAGTCGCTGGTCGAAATGGAAGTCGAGCGTCTGATCGAGCAGACGCGCCAGGATCTGGCCGGTCGCGGCATGAAAGTCGAGGATATGCCCTTTAGTCCCGACCTGTTCCAGGAACAGGCCAAGCGTCGCGTCGCGCTCGGCCTGATTCTTTCCGAACTGATCAAGCAGCATTCGCTGGCGGCCAAGCCGGAACAGGTGAGGGCGCTTGTTGACGAGCATGCCCAGAGCTATGAGGACCCGGCCGAGGTGGTAAAATGGTTTTATTCCCAGCCGCAACGTCTGGCCGAATTTGAAGGTCTTGCAGTCGAAGAAAACGTCGTGCAGTGGGCTCTGGGCAACGCCAAGGTGACGGATACGCCAATGGCATTTGCGGACCTGATGGGCGCGAGTGCGTGACCGGCGCCGGTCACGGTGCCCCGGCATCGTATCCGGCGAAGGGCAGGGCGCTGAACGGATGGCGCAACCGCAGGTCATATCCACAATTCCAACCGAATACTTGAGGCGCAAACCGTGAAGCAGCAATACCAAACGCGTTACCAGGAATCGTCCGGCGCCTACCAGGAGCCGCAGGGCCTTGGCATGGTGCCTATGGTCATCGAACAGTCCGGCAGGGGCGAGCGCGCTTATGATATTTACTCCCGACTGCTGAAGGAGCGCGTGGTGTTTCTGGTCGGTCCGGTCAACGAGGTCACCGCCAATCTTATCGTCGCGCAATTGCTGTTCCTCGAGTCGGAGAACCCGGACAAGGATATTTCCTTTTACATCAACTCACCGGGCGGTTCGGTCACGGCGGGCATGGCGATTTATGACACCATGCAATTCATCAAGCCGGACGTGTCGACGCTGTGCATCGGCCAGGCTGCGAGCATGGGCGCGTTGTTGCTTACCGCCGGCGCCAAGGGCAAGCGCTTTTGCCTGCCCAACTCGCGCGTGATGATCCACCAGCCAATGGGCGGCTTCCAGGGCCAGGCTTCGGACATCGAAATCCATGCCAAGGAAATTCTCTACCTCAAGGATGTGCTGAACAGGATCATGGCCAAGCATTCCGGGCAGGAAGTCGAAAAGCTGGTAAGGGACACCGACCGGGACAACTTCCTTTCGGCGGAAGAGTCCGTGGCATACGGGCTGGTGGACAAGGTGCTGGTCGCGCGCGCGGCGACAGCGGCGTAAGCTATACAGCGTGACGTCAAAAAGGATCATGCGCGATGACTGAAAAAGCCAGCGGGGAAAAGCTTCTTTACTGCTCCTTTTGCGGCAAAAGCCAGCACGAGGTGAAGAAACTTATCGCCGGTCCGTCGGTGTTCATCTGCGACGAGTGCATTGAACTGTGCAATGACATCATCCGCGAGGAAACGACCGCCGACAAGGGCGGCAAGCCGGCCAAATCAGACCTGCCGACGCCGAAGGAAATCTGCGCCATCCTCGACGAGTATGTGATCGGGCAGAACCTCGCCAAACGCATTCTTTCGGTCGCCGTATACAACCATTACAAGCGCCTCAAGCACCTGTCCAAGAACGAGGAAGTCGAACTCGCCAAGTCCAACATCCTGTTGGTGGGGCCCACTGGCTCGGGCAAGACGCTGCTGGCGCAAACTCTGGCGCGGATGCTCAACGTGCCGTTCGTCATCGCCGATGCCACCACGCTGACC
>CAYLPI010000051.1:0-22515 GCA_964385505.1 uncultured Bordetella sp. | reverse complement strand
ATCATCACCATCACCGACCGCCAAGGTAACGCCCTCGCGTGGGCGACGTCCGGTGCGGCCGGTTTCAAGGGGTCGCGCAAATCGACGCCCTTCGCCGCCCAGGTCGCCGCGGAGAGCGCCGGCAAGGCCGCGCAGGAATGTGGCGTGAAGAATCTTGAAGTACGCATCAAGGGTCCGGGACCCGGACGTGAGTCGGCAGTTCGCGCACTCAACGCCCTGGGTCTGAAGATCACCAGCATCTCTGACGTTACGCCGGTGCCGCACAACGGTTGCCGCGCGCCGAAACGTCGCCGTATCTAACGACTGACGAGAACCTCTTATGGCACGCAACCTAGATCCCAAATGCCGGCAGTGTCGCCGGGAAGGCGAAAAGCTTTTCCTCAAGGGCGAAAAATGCTTCACCGACAAGTGCGCCATCGAGCGCCGCGCATACGCCCCTGGACAGCACGGTCAGAAGAGCGGGCAGCGGCTTTCTGACTTCGGCAAGCAATTGCGCGAAAAACAGAAGGTGCGTCGTATTTACGGCGTTCTCGAGGGCCAGTTCCGGCGTGTTTACGCCGAAGCTTCGCGCCGCAAGGGTGTTACCGGAGAATCGCTGCTGCAGATTCTTGAATCTCGCCTCGACACCGTCGCCTATCGCATGGGCTTTGGTTCGTCGCGCACCGAGGCGCGCCAGGTGGTTCGCCACAACGGCATCCTCGTCAACGGCAAGCGTGTCAATATTCCGTCGTACCAAGTGAAGCCGGGCGATGTTGTCGAAGTGGCCGACAAGTCCAAGACGCAGTTGCGCATCAAGGCCGCCGCCGAGGCCGCTGAATCCCGTGGCACGCCCGAGTGGATGGAAGTGGATGCGAAAGGCCTCAAGGGCACTTTCAAGGCGCTCCCGCAACGTTCTGAACTGCCGGCTACGATCAATGAAGCTCTGGTAGTCGAGCTGTATTCGAAGTAACGCATCACTGCACAAGGACTTCCCATGCAAACCAGCGGATTTCTGAAACCGCGTATCATCGATGTGCAGAGCATCTCCACCTCCCACGCAAAAGTGGTAATGGAGCCGTTCGAGCGCGGCTACGGCCACACACTTGGCAACGCGCTGCGTCGCGTTTTGCTCTCCTCCATGCCGGGCTTTGCGCCGACTGAGGTGCAGATTTCGGGCGTGTTGCACGAGTACTCCACAATCGAAGGGGTGCAGGAGGATGTCGTCGACATTCTTCTCAATCTCAAGGGCGTCGTGCTCAAACTGCACAACCGTTCCGAGGCGTTGCTTACGCTGAAGAAAAAGGGCGAGGGTGCGGTCACTGCCGCCGATATCGAAGTGTCGCACGACGTCGAGATCATCAATCCCGAGCACGTCATTGCCCACCTTTCACCCGGTGGCAAGCTCGAGATGGAAATCAAGATCGAGAAGGGCCGCGGTTACAATCCCGGGAACCTGCGCGAAGTTTCCGAAGAGTCAAAGGGTATTGGCAAGATCATCCTTGACGCCTCGTTCTCGCCGGTGAAGCGGGTTTCCTACGCGGTCGAGTCTGCCCGCGTTGAGCAGCGCACGGACCTTGACAAGTTGATCCTCGACATCGAAACCAACGGTGCGATCGAGCCGGAAGAGGCGGTGCGTTACGCCGCATCCATCCTCGTCGACCAGCTTTCCGTGTTTGCCTCGCTCGAAGGCACGCCCGCTGCGATCGAGGCTCCGCCCAAGATCACTGTTGACCCGATCCTGCTTCGTCCGGTGGATGATCTCGAACTGACGGTTCGTTCGGCAAACTGCCTCAAGGCCGAGAATATTTACTACATCGGCGATCTGATCCAGCGTACTGAAACCGAACTGCTCAAAACGCCAAATCTCGGTCGCAAGTCGCTCAACGAGATCAAGGAAGTCCTGGCTTCGCGCGGGCTTACCCTTGGCATGAAGCTGGAAAACTGGCCACCTGCCGGCCTCGAGGCAGTACGCAACTAAGACAGGTGGCGCCTCGGCGCCGCCTGCAACCTGTAACAAGGACATAAGAACATGCGCCACCGTCTTGGACTGAGAAAGCTGAACCGCACGTCGAGCCATCGGCTCGCGATGCTCCGCAACATGACCAATTCCCTGCTCAAGCATGAGGTCATCAAGACCACGTTGCCCAAGGCGAAGGAGTTGCGCCGGGTTGTCGAGCCTATGATCACACTCGGCAAGAAGCCGTCGTTGTCCAATCGCAGGCTGGCGTTCGACCGCCTGCGCGATCGTGAAATGGTGACCAAGCTGTTCAACGAGCTTGGTCCGCGTTATGCCAAGCGTCCTGGCGGCTATCTGCGCATTCTGAAATTCGGCTTTCGCCAGGGAGACAATGCGCCTATGGCTCTGGTCGAACTGATGGATCGCCCGGAAGTTGTGGAAGAGTCTGCTACCGAGGCGGCCAAAGCCTGAGCGCTTTCCAGGCAAAAAAAGGCTGGCGATTCGCCAGCCTTTTTTTTTGCCATGCGCGCTGCGGCGGCGCCCTATGACTCACAAGTCCTTCCCGGGCGGTTCATGATGAGCCTGGGTTTCGTAATCGAAGCGGACAAAGATCTGGCCTGAGTCGGGTTCCTCGATACGCATCACCAGTCGAGCAGCCGGCGCGCCGTCCGAAGCTTCGGAGTCATAGCGTACTTCCACCATCGGTTCGAAGCTGACTGTGTCGCGTATTCTGGAATCGCCAAACTGCAACTCACGCAAGAGCAGCTTGTCACCGCGTTGCAAGATGCGAACCGAATCGAGCGCCAGTACAAATTGCGCCGGGTCCTCCGCGCGCAGCACCAGACCGCGCCAGAGTTGCTCTCGCGACAGCGACTGGATCAGGGGATTGTGCGGGTCGTTGATCTGGACCAGATGGCTGAACTTCATGGATTTTTGCCTCGTTCCTTGCCCCCGCCGGGAAAGGCCAATCGTCTGGAAATCCCCGCCAGTCGGCGCTTTGCGGGTGATCGTCTCCTGGATGCCGGAGTGTGCATCAGTCCGCCAACAGTAAGCCCACGCCGCCGACCGACAAGGCGACGCCGCAGGCGATGCGCAGCGTGATGCGCTCCTCGCGCAGCAACAACGCGCCGAAGGCGAGGCCGAAAAGCGGAGAGGTTGCCGCCACCGTGGAGACCACCGCCACGCTGCCCGTCGAAAGGGCCTGGTACAGAAACAGCATCGCTCCGCCATTGCACAAGCCGACGGTCATAAAGAGGGGCAGCATGTTGCGTCGCACATTTGCAGCACGTTGTCCGCATGTCAGCCCGATGATGGTGACGAGGACTGCCGATGCCGTGTAGCCGATCAGGACCGCAGCAAAAGGATTGTTCCACAGGCCAAACCCGGCCTTGGTGAAGGTCTGTGCCACGGCACGCACCAAGCCCGCACCGAGCGGAAAGACCAGGGCGATCAGCGGCCATGCACGCGGCGTGACGCGCCCACCCAGTGACAGCAATGCACCACCGGCGACCACCACCACGGTTCCCGCAACAATGGACGGTGTGATGTGCTCACCGAGGAAAACGATCGCACCGGCGATGGCAAACAAGGGGGTGGACCCCGACAGTGCGCCGGCCGTGCCCGGGCCCATCCGGCGGTTCGCCTCAAAGCCGAGCAGTGTCGCCAGAGCCGGGAAAAACAAGCCGGTGACGGCGAAGATCAGCGCCGCCCGCGTGTCCCATCCGGACAGATCCAGCATTAAGGGCGACAACAGCCAGAGGATGGCGCAGGTGGTGGGCAGGCTGATTGTGGCACCGGAGAGCGGTGCAACCTGCGCCAGCCCGCGCCGGCCGATAACCAGGCCGGCACCGAAGCACGCGGCTGCCAACAATGCCCACAGGACTGACGTCGGCATCGACGGCTAAGCGAGCAGAATTACGCGGTAGTCGTTGACATTCGTCCTGGTCGGACCGCTGACGACGAGATCACCGAGTGCGTGAAAAAAGCCGTAACCGTCGTTATTCGCAAGCAGCTTTTTCGCCTGAATATCGAGCGCGGCCGCACGCTCCAGCGTATCGGGCGCCAGCAGCGCGCCGGCATTGTCCTCTGAGCCATCGATGCCGTCGGTGTCGGCGGCAAGCGCCCAGGCGTTCCGCATGGCATCGAGTTCGACGGCAAGCGATAGCAAGAACTCCGAGCATCGTCCGCCGCGGCCCTTGCCGCGGATGGTGACGGTGCATTCGCCGCCCGAGATCAGCGCGACCGGGGGGCGAAACGGACCGCCGTGCGCCTTGATCTGGCGCGCCAGCGCCGCGTACACCTTGGCCACCTCTGCCGCCTCGCCGGTGACGCTGTCGCCGAGCACCACCGCCGTGATGCCGTTTTGCTCGAAGAACCCCGCCGCCGCGCGAAGCGATTGTTGCGCGGTCGCAACGACGCATGTGCGCACACGGTCAAACACATTGCTACCCGGCTTCGGCGTCTCGGCTACCTCTCCGCGTACCCCGCGCTCAAGGTGGGCCACCACCGTGGCGGGCGCCTTGACGCCATAGCGCGCAAAAATATCGAGCGCATCCTGATACGTGCTCGGATCGGGCGAGCAGGGGCCGGAGCCGATGTGCGTCGGGTCGTCGCCGGTGACATCCGAAATGACCAGAGCCAGCACCTGCGCCTTGCAGGCGGCGGCGAGCCTGCCGCCCTGGATCAGCGACAGGTGCTTGCGCACGACATTCATGTCCTGGATCGGGGCGCCGCAACGCAACAACTCGCGTGTCGTGTCCTTGAGCTCCTCCATGCTGATGCCGGGGACTGGAAGCGACAGCAGCGCCGATCCGCCCCCGGACACGAGCACCAGCAGCAAGTCGTCCCTGCCGAGCGATTTGGCCAGCCGGAATACCTCGCGCGCCGCGGTCTCGCCCGATTCATCGGGGACCGGGTGTCCGGCCTCGATCACCTTGATGCGATTGGTCAACAGGCCGTGCTGATAACGCGTGATGACCAGACCGGAAAGCGCCGCGGCGGCCGGCCAGTGCTGCTCCACCGCAAGGGCCATCGATGCCGCCGCCTTGCCGGCGCCGACAACCACCGTCCTGCCCTTGGGCGGAGCGGGCAGGTGTGGTGGCAGAATTTTCTGCGGGTCGGCGGCGGCTACCGCGGCGGCAAAACTTTGTGTCAGCAATTGTCTCGGATCCATGGCGCGAAGCTACCAGCTTTCCCCCCGGGTCGCCATGCGACAGTGTGCGATCGCCGGTACGGCAATGCCGCGCGTTAGGACTTTGCCGCGCTGCGCGGTGTGCGCCAGATGTGCAGGTACCAGAATGCCGGGGCCGTGGCCGGGAAAAAGAACATCAGGCCGAAGGCCCACAGTACCCGGTCGGTGAGTCGCATGCTGCCCAGACTGAGCGCAAGATAGACCTCGGTGATCAGCACGCACAGCGCGACGGCCGCATTCAGATAGACGAAGTACCGGTCGGACAGCGGATGCGTGTCCAGTCCCGGTGTCGTCGTCGCCGTCAGCGTGAAGTCGCCGTAAAGTGCGGCGGTGGCGTAGGCCGCCGCCCAGAGAACGAAAAACCCCAAAAGCAGTTTCGCCGACTTGGGCATTGGTATTGCGGGCTTCGCGCCGCCTGCCGCTGCCGCTGACTCAGAGCAGACCCATCATCCGCAGTACCGCGCGGTTGAGGGTCGTACCGGCGGTGCTGAACTTGTCCATGATGGTGAAGTGATTGTCGCCGGGCGAGGCGTAGTCGCCCGAGATGACCTTGCCCCAGGCCTTGTTGAGGATGGCATTCTGGTCGTGAAAGCCGCGCGGCTCGGCGCTACCCACCGCGGTGCACAGCGGTGCATCGGTGGCCGGGGGCATCAGTGCAGGACTGACCTTGGCCGCGGTTTTTTCGGTCAGCCTGATATCGACATTGACGAAATTCGCGCGCGTCAGCGGACGCAGGTCGTACAGGCCGCTGACGGAGAACCCGCCCTGGAAGATTTTTTTCGGCAGGTCACTGGCGAATCGGGGCCATTGTGCCGCCATCATCATCGCCGTCAGGTGGCCGCCGGCGGAGTGGCCGGCAATGTAAATGCGCTCCGGATGCGCCCCGAAGTTGCTGGCGTTGCGGTACAACCAGGCGCTGGCCTGCAGCATCTGCCTGACGATTTCCTCCACCGTGACCGCGGGGCACAGCGCATAGTTTGGAACGGCGACAGTGATCCCGGCCTTGCAAAAGGCCGGCGCGACAAACGAGAAATCGTTCTTGTCGCGGGCGCGCCAGTAACCGCCATGGATGAACATCAACAATGCCCGGCTGGGGCCGTGCGAGCGAAAGACGTCCAGCTTTTCCATCGGGTGGGTGCCGTAGGGCACGTCAAGGTAGCCGGGCAGACTGGCGCGCGCCTGCTCGGATTCCCTGTCCCAGCGGGCAAAAATGTCGAGCGCGTTGGGTACGCCGGGGCGGGGGTCGTACAGCGAGTCGTTATTGGTGGCCATGGGTCGTCCGGTTGGGGTTGGTTGCGGGGTTGGTCGTTATGCGTGGCATTATCACGCAGCGGCGGCATCCGGCCAAGATGCGCCGGTTTTTGGTTCAGGCCTGCCAGCTCACGTCCTGGAACAGCGCGATCAGTGTCTGGCGCAGCCAGCGGTTGGCCGGGTCGTCGTGATAGCGCTGGTGCCAGAACTGGCGTATGTCCAGGCGCGGCAGGCGAATGGGAACCTCCAGCGCCCTGATCGCGGCCGGCTCGCGGAAGGCCGCAGCGAGCGGCAGCGGGATGGTGGCAACCATGTCGCTTGCGGCGATGATCATCGGCAGTGCCAGGAAGTGCGGAATGCGCACGCCGATGCGCCTCGCCAGCCCCAGGCGTTCCAGTTCCCGTTCGACCACATAGTGGCCGGTACCCTGCGCCTCTGCCAGCGCATGGCTGGCCTGCATGAATTGCCTGCGGCTGATGCGTTCGCCGATTTCCGGATGCCCGCGGCGCACCACGCAAACGTAGTGTGAGCTGAGCAGCCGCCGTTGCACCACGCCGGTGGTGAGATCGGGTACATAGCCCACCGCAAGATCGACCTCGCCCGACTCCAGACTGCGACGCGTGGCTTCGGTGGAAAGCTGCACCGTCCGGAAGCGCACGCCCGGCGCCTGCCGCCGCGCGTAATCGATCAGGCGCGGCAAAAAAACGATCTCCCCCACATCCGTCATGATCAGTGTGAAGGTGCGCTCGACCGTCGCCGGGTCGAAGGCGCGCCTGCGGCGCAGACCCGCGTCGATGCGCGCCAGCGCCTCGCCGACCGTGGCCCCCAGTTCATCGGCGGCCGGTGTCGGCAGCATGCCTTGTGCGGTGCGCACGAACAGGCGGTCGCCGAATTCGGTGCGCAGGCGACGCAGCGCGTTGCTGACTGCCGGTTGCGACAGCCCGAGGTCTTCGGCCGCGCGTGACACATTGCGCAGCCGCCACACGGCGTCAAACACGGTCAGCAGGTTGAGGTCCATCGACTGGATGTTCATGGATAATTATTCACAATCAGAATAGGGATTATTCCAATTCTGCCATTTACAAATAATGCCTGCAGGTTTGTAATGTGCTTGCAAACGCTTCCGCAGGAGGACAGCATGAACGCACCCGACAAGATTGAGGCCGCGCAATGGCCGGGCACCGGCTCCAGCCGCGTGCCCTACAACACCTATACCGACCCCGCGCTGTACAAAAAAGAGCTGGAACGGTTTTTTTACAGCGGGCACTGGATTTACGTCGGTCTCGAATGCGAGATTCCCAACCCTGGCGACTTCAAGCGATCCTGGGTCGGTGAGCGCTCTGTCATCCTGGTTCGCGACGCCGACGGTACGGTCAATGTCATCGAGAACCGCTGCGCCCACCGCGGCGTGGTGTTTTGCCAGAAGGATTATGGCAATGCCGCCGACTTCACCTGTCCTTATCACCAGTGGAACTACGACCTCAAGGGCAACCTGCAGGGCGTGCCCTTTCGCCGCGGCGTCAGGGTCAAGGACGAGAACGGCACCCGCGTCAACGGCGGCATGCCGGCTGATTTCAAGCTTGAGGACAACGGCCTTGTCAAACTCAGGGTCGCCCTCAAGGGCGGCCTCGTTTTTGCCTCCTTCGAGCACGATATCGAAGACCTCGATACCTACCTTGGCGAAATACGTCCCTGGGTCGAGCGCGCGTTCGACGGACGCAAGCTGACGCTGCTCGGTTATTCGCGCCAGCGCATTCCGGGCAACTGGAAGCTGATGCAGGAGAACATCAAGGACCCCTACCATCCGGGCCTGCTGCACACCTGGTTCGTCACCTTCGGCCTGTGGCGCGCCGACCAGCGCTCCGAAATGGTCATGGACGCGCGCGGGCGCCACGCCGCGATGGTCGGCTACCGCAGCAGTGGCGGCAAGGGCGAGGTGACGCAGGGTGTGAGCAGTTTCAAGGAGAACATGAAACTCGAGGACGATCGCGTGCTCGACGTCGTGCCCGAGGCGTGGTGGAAGGGGCCCACCGCCTGCATGCAGACGATTTTCCCTGCGCTCATCATCCAGCACAACGTCAATTCGATTTCGACGCGGCAAATCGTGCCGCTCGGACCCGACGCCTTCGATTTCGTCTGGACGCATTTCGGCTTCGAGGACGACACCCCCGAAATGACGCGCCGGCGCCTGCGCCAGGCCAACCTGTTCGGCCCGGCCGGTTACGTTTCCGCCGATGACGGTGAAGTCATCGAGTTGTCCCAGCACGGCTTTGCGCAGAACAACGCCAACAACACGCTGTGTGAACTGGACGGGCGTGAAGCCGGCAGCGTTCCGCACAACGTCACCGAGACGCTGATCCGAGGCATGTACAAGTATTACCGTGAAGTGATGGGGCTCTGACATGGGCGAACACAATCCGCTGCTCGATATCGCCCTGCGCCTGGAGGTCGAGAACCTGTATGCGCGCTACGCCGACTGCCTCGATCACGGCGAGTTCAAGGACTGGCCGGATTTTTTCACCGAGGAGTGCACCTACAAACTCATCCCGCGCGAGAACCACGACCGCGGCCTGCCGCTTGCGACCCTGGCGTTCGAGAGCAAGGGCATGCTGCGTGACCGCGTTTTCGGCATCTCCGAAACGCTGTTCCACCAGCCGTATTACCAGCGCCACATCGTCTCGGGCGTGCGGGTGACCGGCGAGGAGGGCGGGCATATCCTTGCCGGCGCCAATTACCTCGTTATCCGGACCAAGAAGAACCAGCCGTCAGACCTGTTCAACGCCGGGCGTTACATCGACCGCCTGGTGCGCAGCAACGGCCGACTGTTGTTTGCCAGCAGGCTTTGCGTGTTCGACACCGAGCTGATTCCCAACTCGATCATCTACCCGATCTGAGCGCGGTCTCCGGCACGCTCAGTACTGCCCGCGCGGCTCCAGCCCGAGAGCGTGCTGGCCGTACATGGTGCTGACGGCGTCCCAGTTGAGGCTGATGTGCCGGCCCACGGCATGCACGTCGCGCCAGGCGCGCTGCACCGAGTTCGACATCTGCAGACCGGCACCGCCCACCGCCTCGAACAGCGCGGTTGCGCCCTGCGTGGACAGCCTGACCGCATAGGCCTGGTCGCGGCGGTTGCGTATGCGTTTTTCGACACTGATAGGCGTGCCGTTGGCCGCGTCCTGTTCGACGTCGCGCGTATCGCGCAGCAGCAACAGCTTGGCGGCGTCGACCGCGGCGGCCGCCTCGGCGATGCGCGACTGCACCTGCGGGAACTCGGCCATGCGCGCGCCGCCGCCGGCGACCGCGCCGCGCGTGGTGCGCGTGCCTATCCAATCGACAAAGTCATCGAGCGCACCCTGCACCATGCCCAGCGCAGGCGTGCAGATGCACACCGGCAGGCCGGCGAGCAGCGGTATCTTGTACAGCGGATTGGTGTGCACCTTCGCCCCGGGTGGATTGTTTGACGAGGCCTCGGCAAAGGTGATCCGGCGATGGGCCGGCACAAACACCGCGTCCTTGATGAGCACCGACTTGCTGCCGGTGCCCGACAGGCCCACGGTATGCCAGTCGTCCTCAATGGTCGTTTGTTCGCGCGGCACGATGATAAATCCGGCGTCGGGGCGCGCACCTTCGATCGCCTGCGGGAAGGTTACGCCCAGCAGATACCACTCGGTGTTGTCGCAGTTGCTGGTGAAGGACCATTTGCCGCTGACCATGTAGCCGCCTTCTGCGGCGCTGGTCTTGCCGGCCGGCGCATAGGAGCCCGACAGTATGGCGTCCGGATTGGCCCAGACGTCTTCCTGTGCCTCGATCGGGAACAGCGCCAGCAGCCACTGGTGCACGATGCCAAGGGACACGCACCAGGCCGAACTGCCGCAACCGCGCGCCAGTTCAAAGTTGATTTCCACCAGTTCGCTGAAACCGTATTCAAAGCCGCCGAATCGCGCCGGCTTCATCAGTTTGAACAACTCCGCAGCACGCACCTCGTCTATGGTTTCGCGCGGCACGCGCCGATTGCGCTCGGTGTCCTCGGCGCGCGCGCGCAACACGGGCGCGAGCGCCTGGGCGCGGCGGCGCAGTTCTTCAAACGGAATGCGCGCGGAGGCCTCGAGACCGCCATGGGCCAGTTCAGTGGCTGAGTTCATGTTCTCCTCCTCAGGAGTGGGTGCCGCTGGTTGTCGCGGGATGGGGTCATGGCCACCCCGTACGTTGGTAAATAATTCAAACAGAAATTATTTGAATTTGCAAACAAAATTTAATCTTAAAATGACGCACTGCACAATAATGCTATTAAAAAACATAATGAAATTATCGAAATAGTATTTTTTTCAAGCCCAGCCCCTGAAAAATTATTTGTATCTGCAAATAAATTATGGATAGAATTATCCATGTTTGAGAATCCCCGACTATGAATATCGATAGCGTCCTGATCGACCCGCCGGATGCCGATGCTGTGACAAGTTTCGACCTTGAGTCGACCTTGCCCTACTTGCTCAATCGCGCCGGAGTGCGCATCGGGGCAGCATTCAGCGAAGAAATCCGCAGCTTCGGCTTGTCGCTGCACCAGTGGCGCTTGCTGGCGTCGCTGTCGAATGTCGCGCCGCAAAGCGTCACCGAACTTGCCGCGCACACCAGCATAGAAGTCTCGACCCTGTCGCGCATGGTCTCCGCCCTGGTGGGTGGCGGCGTGCTCGCGCGGGTGCGTTCGGACGGCGATGCGCGCGCCGTCAGCCTGACGCTGACCGACGAGGGGCGGGAGCTTACCAGGCGCATCATCCCGGTCGCCGCACTGTATGAGCGCATCGCGCTATCTGGTATGAGCGCCGATGAGGTGGGCCTGCTCAAGGCATTGTTGGTAAAGGTATATGACAACGTGATTTCTCTCGGGCCCAGAACGCCGCTGCGACGCAAGAGCGCCGGCAAGGCGCCGGTCATGCGGGCTGGCTTAATCAGTCAAAAGGGGCAGGCGGTCTGAGCAGCGCGCAATTCCCCGCACCCAATACAACATGCATACCGGCAGGGGCCGGTGCCAAAGGAGGCAACACCATGCAAGGAAAGATCGGACTCGAGGAACACTTCGCCATCGACGACACGCTGCAGGATTCCAACGGTTTCCTGCCCGATGCGGTGTGGCCGGAACTGCGCGACCGGCTGATGGATATCCACGACAAGCGACTGCGCCAGATGGACGAACACGGCCTGGAAATGATGATCCTCTCGCTCAACGCACCGGCTGTCCAGGCCATTCCCGATCCCAGGCGCGCGAACGAGATTGCGCGTCGCGCCAATGATTTTCTCGCCGAACAAGTCACCAAACGCCCTGATCGCTTCCAGGGCTTTGCCGCACTGCCGATGCAGGACGCGGATATGGCGACGCGCGAACTCGAGCGCTGCATGAAGGACCTGAAATTCAAGGGCGCGCTGGTGAACGGTTTTTCACAGGTCGGCGATGTCAATACCGTGGTCTATTACGATGCGCCGCAATACCTGCCGTTCTGGGCCGCGGTCGAGCGCCTCAATGCGCCGTTCTACCTGCATCCGCGCAATCCGATTCCCGCCTGGTCGCAAATCTACGAGGGCCACCGCTGGCTGATGGGCCCGACCTGGGCGTTCGGGCAGGAAACGGCAGTGCATGCACTGCGCCTTGTGGGATCCGGTCTTTTTGACAAGCACCCGGGCATCAAGATCATCCTCGGCCACATGGGCGAGGGTCTCCCCTACAGCATGTGGCGGATCGACCACCGCAATGCCTGGATCAACGAAAAACCCAAGTACCCGGCCAAGCGCAAGATCGCCGAGTACTTCCAGGAAAATTTCTGGCTGACCACGTCGGGCAACTTCCGCACGCAGACGCTGATCGACGCCATGCTGGAAATCGGCTCCGACCGCATCCTGTTTTCCACCGACTGGCCGTTCGAGAACATCGACCACGCGGCGATCTGGTTCGACAACGCCAGCATCAGCGAGGCCGACCGTATCAAGATCGGGCGGCAGAACGCAGTGGACCTGTTTGACCTGAAGCTTTAGTATCGCGACCGGCCCCGGCGCCGCGCAGAAACCCTTCGCGCACCTGGGCACTCGCATGGCATTCATTGCAAAAAATTTCCCGCCGGCATTGAGACAGGCGGGACGATACCAGTGCAAGGAGGAGGCAGATGGCATTCCAGGTAACGCTCAAACCGAGCGGACACAGTTTTACCGTCGAACCGGGCCAGAAGATTCTCGACGCGGGGCTTGCCGCCGGCCTGTTCATGCCCTACAGCTGTCGCAGCGGGGTGTGCCGCACGTGTATGGGTAAAGTAAGCGAGGGCGGTGTCGATTTTGGCGCCGTGCATCCGACCTACCTCCCGGATGCGGAAAAAGCCAAGGGCTGCGCGCTGCTATGCCAGGCTACGGCGCACTCCGATCTGGTTATCGACGTCAAGGAACTCGAAGGTCTGGCCGGCATCACTTTCGGCAAGGTGCCTTGCCGCGTCGTCAGTATCAGCCGTCCGTCAGGCGATGTTGCTGTGCTTGACCTGCGCCTGCCCATGAACGAGAACATGATGTTCGTCGCCGGCCAGTATGTGGACCTGCTGCTGAAGGACGGCAAGAAGCGCAGCTATTCCATCGCCTGTCCGCCGCAGCCTGAGGGCGTCTCGCACGTGCAATTGCACATCCGCCACCTGCCGGGCGGCCATTTCACCGACAAGCTGTTCGGCGGCGGAGTAAAGGAGCGTGACGTGATGCGCTTCGAGGGCCCGCTCGGTTCGTTCTATCTGCGCGAAGACTGCGACAAGCCGATCGTTCTCGTCGCCAGCGGCACCGGCTTTGCGCCGATCAAGGCAATCATCGAGCACGCCATTCGCCGCACCATCAAACGGCCGATGCGACTGTACTGGGGGTGCCGTGCCAAGGCCGATTTATACATGCTCGACCTGCCGCAAAAGTGGGCGGCGGAGCAGCCGAATTTCCAATTCATTCCGGTCCTTTCGGAGCCGACCGCGCAGAATGCCTGGTCCGGACGGACCGGACTGGTCCATCAGGCGGTGATGCAAGACCTGCCCGATCTCGCCGGATATCAGGTCTATGCCTGTGGGGCGCCGGTGATGGTGGATGCCGCCCGCGCCGATTTTGTCTCCCGTTGCGGTTTGCCCGAAGCCGAGTTTTATGCCGATTCCTTCCTTACGGAGAAGGAGCGTGCATTGGCCTAGCGGCTGCGGTAGCGGATACCCGCAGAAACGTGAACAGTTGGATCGAGTGTGTGGGCGCAAGCCCCAGTCAAATCCTGGCAGTCCGGCGCCATCGTGGCCCCGCGAGTTTGCCGAAAGGAATGGTTTTATGTCAATGTGGATGCAGCTTGCCAGCGTGGAGCATCGCCTCGGCTACGTCAATTGCGGCGGCGTACGCACGCGCTTTCTCGAGGCCGGGATGGGCAACAAGCAAGCGCTGCTTTTTCTGCACGGCAGTGGCGGATACCTTGAGGCATACCTGTCGAATGTGCGCGCCCATGCCGAACATTTTCATGTGCTGGTGCCGGACATGATCGGCCACGGCTATACCGATAAGCCCGATCATCCGTACGAACCGCGGCATTACGTCGAGCATCTAAGGGGCTTTTGTGATGCACTGGGGCTGGAGCAGGTGCATCTGTCCGGGGAGTCGCTTGGGGGATGGGTCGCCGCGCGGTTTGCCACCACCTATCCTGCCCGCGTCGGACGCCTGGTGCTGAACACGGCGGCGGGCGTGCACTATGACCCGGCCGTGAGCGACCGTATTTACAGCCTGTCGACCAAGGCGGCGGCCGAGCCCAGCCGCGACAATATTCGCAAACGCCTGGAATGGTTGATGCTCGACCCGAGGCGGGTGACCGATGAAATGGTGGAGCTGCGATACCGGATCTACACCCAACCCGGCTACGCGCGTGTGATGCAGCACATCATGTGTCTGCATACCGAGAAATACCGTATTCCCAACCTGATGAGCGAGGCAGAGATGTCGGCCGTTCGCGCGCCGACGCTGGTGTTATGGACAAGCCACGACCCGGGCAGTTCGGTGGACATTGGCCGGCGTCTTGCAGGATGGATACCGGGAGCCAAATTCGTCGTCATGGATAACTGCGGGCATTGGCCGCAGTTTGAGGATGCCGACAACTTCAATCGCATCCAGATCGAGTTTCTCCGCGAGGGCGCGCCATGACTCGGCCGGAAATCGGCGCGCGCCTGGACCATCTCCTGGTTGCATCGCCCGAGCCCGGCCGTGGCGCCGCGTCTGTGGCGCAACTGCTGAACGTGGGCGTCGAGCCATGCGGCGACATGCTCGCCTGCGGCGGGCCTCGCGCGGCGGTGTTGTTCCACGAGGGCTCGAAAAACACCCTGTCCGTGATCGCGTTTTCATTTGAAACTGTTGCCGAGCTTGAAAGATTCAGGGCGCGTCTGCTCCGGGAGGGCGCTGCGATCCGGCCAAACTGCTCACCGGTATTCGCGGACGATGCATTTTGCGTTGCCGATCCGGGCGGTGTCCTGGTGGCGTTTGGCCACCGCGATCGCCGGGCTGATTCCGCCGGGGACGGCCCGGCGGCGCGCCTGCAGCATGTCGGCGTGCGTACCCTGGATATTGAACCGATGCGCGATTTCTACGAAAAGGTCCTGCATTTCGTGATCTCCGACAAGGTCGAGGATGATGACGGCGTGCAGCGTGCCGCGTTCCTTCGTACCGATGCCGAGCACCACACGCTGGCGCTTTTCCTCGCGCCGGAAGCGCGTCTTGACCACCTTTCGTTCGATACCCCGGACCGGCGTGCGATATGCGACTGGGCAGACCGGGTGACAGCGCGTAGGATTCCGCTATTCTGGGGTCTCGGCCGCCACGGACCCGGCAATGACTTGTTTTTCATGGTCAAGGACGCGGACGAAAATCTGGTCGAGTTTTCCACCGAACTGGAAATCTGTGAGCCGGACAGGCCGGTGGGAAACTGGGCTTACACTAACTGGACCATGAACCTGTGGGGTCAGGCGTTCATGCGCTCGTAAGATGAAGATTTAAACTGAGGGTCCGGGTGCCGGTGCGACGCAAGGGATGTCGCCCGAGCCGGCCCGGATAAAGCGCAACATAGAATGCAAACCGGTAACTTTCACGGCGGCATCAACCGCCGCAAACCACGAGCCACGGGCCAGTCGGAACATCGCGACCCGGATTCAATATCAAGGAGGAGCAAATCATGATTCCAGGTGACGGCAAGGTCGCAGTTGAAAACAAGACGTCGGTAGTCAAACCCTACGTGATGTCGCACGGCA
The DNA here is from genome assembly GCA_964385505.1 of uncultured Bordetella sp. Taxonomy (GTDB): domain Bacteria; phylum Pseudomonadota; class Gammaproteobacteria; order Burkholderiales; family SG8-39; genus CAITSH01. Next base: position 6,866 of record CAYLPI010000051.1, on the reverse strand, counting down.
CGCTCGAGTGCTACAGCCTCAAGGACTCGCGCAAGTTCTACGAGGAATTCCTCGGCCTCGAATGCGTACGCCACGCCAAACCGGCGATGGTCATCCGCTGCGGGCTGAAATTCCATGTGGTTTGCGTCGAGGTGGGTGAAGCGGTACACCCCACCAACGTGCTCAATCACTGGGGCGTTGATGTGCGCAGTACCGCAGAGGTCGATGCCGCGCACAAGGCGGCCAACGAGATGAAGGAAAAGTACGGCATCCGCCAGGTGCTGCCGGTGCAGAACATGCACGGCGTGTACTCGTTCTACCTCGAGGACTGCGATCACAACTGGTGGGAAATACAGTACTACGACGGCTACCAGCACGACGACATGTACGATTTCGGCGACCGTTTCGCGATGGATGACGGCGTCGATGTGCGCAGCCTGAAGGAACTCGAAATAAAGACGAGCAATTAGTGTTCGTCCTCGCCACACTGCTCGTCTCGGGCCGGCGCGTTGCCGCGATGCGCGTTGCCGGCCGCTACTGGCCGCTCGCGACCGCTGCGCGCGCCGCAGGCGTGCCCGGCCTTGAGGGTGATCTCGAATCCTTGTTCTCGGCGTGGACCGCGGCTTTGCCGCGGCTGAAGCGACTCGTGAAGGCGATAGCGGCAGGCAAGGCCGGCGCGCACGGCAGCGTGCCCGAAGCAAAGGCCCGCCTCGACACGCCGCTGCGCCGCCCGCCCAAGATCATCTGCGTTGGCGCCAACTACGCCGACCACCTGGCTGAAATGAACGCGAGCTCGATCAAAAAAGTGAAAGGCGTTCCGCCGTTCTTTTTTCTCAAGCCGCCGACCACCGTGTTGTCCGGTCCCGGTCCCACTGTACGCATGCCGCGCGACTGCAGCAATCTCGACTGGGAAGCCGAGATGGTGGTGGTGTTCGGCAAGGGTGGCAAGAACATCCGCCCGGAAAAGGCGCTGGAGCATGTCGCCGGCTACACGCTGGGCATAGACTTCACCGCGCGCGACCTGTTCTCGGCTCCGGACAGTTTTTTCAAGTTCAACTTCGTTCTGGGCAAATGCCAGGACACACTTTCGCCGGTGGGCCCGGCCATCGTGCCGGCGGACTTTGCCGACGGCGACGATCTGCCCTTCGCGCTGTCGGTGAACGGCGTGCAAAAACAGTCGACCAGCACCCGCCACATGATTTATTCGCTGGCCGAGCAGATCGCCGGTGTCAGCCGCGGCGTGCGTATCGAGGCGGGTGACCTGATGTTCACCGGTTCGCCTGCCGGCGTTGGGCTGCCGCGCGGCGAAAAGCTTGCACCTGGCGACCGCGTGCGGGTCGAATCGGCGCCGATAGGCGCAATGGAAGTAATCATCCAGCCGCCGGTTTAGCGGCGACTGACTTGTTTTGCAGGTTTTGAACAATTGAACGGTATTCGCACCACTCACACCAGACCCGGCAAGCGGGCCAGACCCATCACAAAGGAGGAAACACCATGAAATCGAGTCGTCGTAATCTGTTGATCGCCGGGGCGCTGCTTGTCCCCGCCCTGTTTGCCGCTCCAGCGGCACTGGCCCAATCGGGCCCGATACGCGTTGGCAGCACGCTGGCGCTGACCGGCCCTCTGGGCGCCACCGCGGTAATGCAGAAAATCGCCGGTGAAATCTACGTCGAACAACTGAACAAGCGCGGCGGCCTGCTTGGACGCCAGGTCGAGTGGATACTCAAGGACGATCAGTCCAAGCCCGACCTCGCGCGCACCTTGTACGAGCAACTGGTCACCGTTGACAAGGTGGACCTGCTTACCGGGCCGTATGGCACCGGCGCGACCCTGTCTGCCATGGGCGTGGCACAGCGCTACAACAAGATCCTCCTGCACAACACCTTCGGCCTGCCGGCCCTCGCCAAGTACGAAATGCAGTTCTCGGTATCCGGCGGTTCCTACGAAATCGAAACCGTGTGGCCGAGTCTGGTGTTCGACGCCGTCGCGTCGGCGCCAAAACCGCCCAAGACCGTGGCGGTGCTGGCGAGCAAGTTTCCATCGACCCACTTTGTCACGCAGGGTGCGCGCGAGGTCATGAAAAAGCGCGGCCTGACCGAAGCCATTTACCTCGATTGGGATTTCGGCAACCGTGATTTTGGCGCGATTGCCGCACGGGTAAAGGAGGCCAAGGCCGATTTTATCTGGGTCGGCGGACTCGGGATCGACGGCAACCTGCTGCTCGATGCCATGAAAAAAATAGATTATGTGCCGCCGCTGATGTTCGTCGCCTTTCCCGCGCCAGGCCCCATGGTCAAGTCGCCCGACGGCAAAAACGTGCTTGCATTCACGGTATTCGAGGAACACGCACCCTTCACCAGCAATCCGGTGGCGGCCGAGTTCGTCAGGATATTCCACGAGCGTGCGGCAAAGGCCAACGTGCCCGACACCTCGGTCGAACTGATCGCCTCGGTGGCTTACGCCACCTGGCAGGTTCTGGAAGCGGCGGTGGTCGCGACAAAAAGCCTCGATGACAAGGTGCTCGCCGCCTGGATCAAGAAAAGCCAGGTCGACACCATTATCGGCAAGATGCGCTGGGACGGTACCAACAACTTCATGAAGGGCAATGATCATTACAAAGTGAAGCAGGTGCAAAACGGCAAGTGGACGGTGGTCTGGCCGCGCGAGTTTACTGCACCGGGGGTCAAGTTGATCGCGCCATAAGCGGCCGCAACGTTATCAACTCCATGCACGAACGGGGATGGCCATGACTGATCTTGCCGCTACCGGACGCAATGCGGCGGCGCACGTCAATCCGATGCTGTTGTCGCACGGCACGCTGTTGTGCCGCAACCTTGCCAATACCCGGCGCTTTTACGAGGAGTACCTGGGTGTCGAGGTGGTGCGCCACGCCAAGCCGGCGATGATGGTGCGCCTGCGCAGCGGCATGTACATCGTCTGCGTCTGTATCGGCGAGAACGTTCCCAACCAGCACGTGCTGACCCACTGGGGCCTCAACGTCGCGACGCGCGAGGAGGTCGACGCCGCACACGCGGCGGCCCTAGAGCACAAGGAAAAATACGCTATCCGCAAGATACAGAGCGTGCGCGAGCGCCACGGCGCCTACGGCTTTTACCTGCAGGACCTCGACTGCAACTGGTGGGAGGTGCAGTACGAGGCGCGTCGCATTGACGATTTTTTCAACGCCGGCGACAAGTTCGGCAACGACGTCATCGCCACCGATTCCACCGACTCGCACGAGTAAGCATCACCCTTCACTCACAGAGAAAAGGAACATGAGTTCATACAAACTGTTGACTTATCAGGCAAGCGCGCAGTCAGGCAAGCCGCCCCGCGCCGGCCTGCTTATCGGTGACACCGTCTATGACGCGCAGAAAATAACCGGCGTCGCCGCCTACGAATCCGTGCTCGGTGCGCTGGGCGAATGGGCCAAGGCGAAAAAAGCGTTTGCACTGGCTGAACGCAACATCGTCTCCGGCAAAAGCCGCGCCAAGGGCCAGGCACTGAACAAGACGAGGCTGCTCGCGCCGGTGCTCTACCCCGGCGACATCTACTGCGCCGGAGCCAACTACACCGACCACATGGCCGAAATGGCCCGCGTCACCGGCCAACCGCCGGGGCCGAACATGAAGGAGTTGGGCGAACTGCCCTGGCACTTTCTGAAGACTTCGCGCGCCAGCATCGTCGGCCCCGGGGCCAGGATAAGGCTGCCGGCCATTTCCAAGGCGGTGGACTGGGAGATCGAGCTCGCCGCGGTCATCGGCCGTACCGCCAAGGATGTGCCCGTCGGCAAGGCCCTTGGCTACGTCGCCGGCTGGACCATTGCCAACGACCTCTCGGCGCGCGACGTGATGAAGCGCCCGAAAAATCCGCCCGCCTCGCCGTTTCACATGGACTGGATCAGCCAGAAGTGTTTCGACGGCGCCTGTCCCCTCGGCCCCTGGATCGTTCCGTCCGAGCAGATCAAGAATCCGCACAATCTTGCGCTCAAGCTGTGGGTCAACGGCGCGCTGATGCAGGACTCCAACAGCAACAAGCTGATATTCGACACCGCCGAGCAGATCGCCATGCTGTCCTCGCGCGTGACGCTGCATCCGGGCGACCTTATCCTCACCGGCACGCCCGCAGGCGTCGGCATGGGGCGCCAGTTGTTCCTCAAGTCCGGTGACGTGGTGCGGCTGTGGATAGAAGGCATAGGCGAGATGAGCCATAGTATGGTTTGATGCCGCTAGTGTGCCGTGCCGTCGGTTTTGGCGCGGCATCGAAAAAACAGGGGCAGCCGGCTGGAAAGCCGCGCCAGACGTGGCTTTTCAGCCGGTTGCCTTATAAAAAAGGAGGAGAACGAGATGGCCATCACCATCACCATTACCGTCAACGGCAGGCGGCACACCGTCGCCGCGCCGGACGACACACCGCTGCTGTATGTGTTGCGCAACGAGCTCGAACTGAACGGTCCCAAATTCGGCTGCGGTCTCGGCCAGTGCGGTGCTTGCACCGTGCACCTTGGCGGCGACGCCGTGCGTTCGTGCCTGATCCCGGTTTCCGCGGTGAAGGCGCCCGTCATCACCATAGAGGGCCTCGGTACCGCCGACAAGCCGCATCCGGTGCAGGCGGCATTTGTCGCCGAGCAGGCGGCGCAATGCGGTTACTGCATCAACGGCATGGTGATGAGCACCGCTGCGCTGCTCAAGCGCACGCCCAAGCCCTCGGAAAACCAGATCCGCGCCGCGCTCGACGGCAACCTGTGCCGCTGCGGCACCCACATGCGCATCCTGCGTGCAGTGCGTAAAGCTGCGGGGACCCCGGTATGAAACTCTCCCGTCGCGAATTCCTGCAAGGCACCGGCGCGCTGGTCGTCTCGTTCAGTCTGCCCCTCGATGTGCTCGGCCAGGCGCCGGCACCCAACCCCCGCTATGAAGAACTCGACGCCTGGCTGGCCATAGGCGGCGACGGCAGGGTCACCGCTTATTGCGGCAAGGTTGAACTGGGCACCGGCGTGCAAACCGCATTCGGCCAGCTCGTTGCCGATGAGCTCGATGTGCCCTTCGAGCGCGTCACCGTGATCATGGGCGACACCGACTTGTGCCCCGACCAGGGCCCGACCGTGGGCAGCCTGTCGATGTTTCGCGGCGGACCGCAGGTGCGCCAGGCCGCGGCCGAGGCGCGTCACACGCTGCTGGCGATGGCGGCGGCGCGCATGGGTGCGCCGGCCGAGGGTTTGTCGGTCAAGGGTGGCGTGATCAGCGCCGCTGACGGCAAGTCGGCCACCTATGCCGAGCTCATAGGCAACAGAAAATTCAGCCAGAAACTGCAGCGCAAAGTGCAGCCAAAGTCCGCCGACAAGTTAGGTGTAGTCGGCAAGTCCATCCCGCGCGTCGAGTTGCCCGGCAAGGTGTTCGGCAGTCACTACTACGTGCAGAACCTGCGTATCCCCGGCATGCTGCACGGTCGCGTGGTGCGCCCGCCGGCGCCCGGCGCGATGATGGCAAGCGTGGATGAATCCTCGGTGAAGGGCCTGCCCGGCAATGTGCGCGTGCTGCAAAAGGGCGGCTTTGTCGGCGTCGTCGCCGACCGCGAGGAACAGGCCATTCGTGCCGCGCGCGAACTCAAGGTGACCTGGAAACCGGGCCCCGCGTTGACGTCGATGAAAGCGCTGCCGGCGGCGGTGCGCGCCGTGCCGGCCGATGACCGGAGTATCGTCAGCATCGGCAATATCGACACCGCCTTCGCCGCGGCGCAGGCGAGCCTTGCCGCGGAATACTTCGTGCCCTATCAGATGCACGCCTCCATCGGTCCGTCCTGCGTGGTTGCCGACGTGGGCGCCGACGGCGGCACCGTCTGGTCACCGACGCAATCGTCCTTCCTCACGCGCAACAGCGTCGCGGCCATGCTCGGCATGGCGCCCGACAAGCTGCGCGTCATCTGGACCGAGGGCGCCGGTTGCTACGGCCAGAACGGGGCCGACGACTGCACCGCCGACGCGGCGCTGATGTCGCAACTGGCGGGCAAGCCGGTGCGCCTGCAGTGGATGCGCCATGATGAGCATGGTAACGAGCCCAAGGGCGTCGCCATGGTGATGGCGGTCAAGGGCGGGCTCGATGACAAGGGCAACATCGTTGCCTGGGACTATCACGTCTGGAGTCCTCCGCACAGCAGCCGGCCTTCGGGGGACGGCGGTGGCAACACCCTTGCCGGCGCGCAACTCGACAAGCCGGTGCGCATCGTGCCGGTGGGCGCCGACCGCAATGCCAAGTGCACCTATGTTTTCCCCAACAACCGCACCACGCTGCACCAGTCGAGGGGCTCCGCGGCGTTGCGCGCCTCGGCATTACGCGGTTTGGGATCGCCGCAAAACACCTTTGCCAATGAATCCTTCATGGATGAATTGGCGGCCCAGGCCAAGGCCGACCCGATCGCCTTTCGCATCAGGCACCTCAAGGATGATCGTGCCATTGCCGTGCTCGAAGAAGTGGCGAAGCTGGCGAAGTGGGATGCGCGGCCCAGCCCGCGGGGGGGCGGCGGCGCCGCCGGCATGCTGAGCGGACGCGGTGTCGGCTACTGCCAGTATGACAACTACAGCACCTATGCCGCGGTGGTGGTGCGCGTGTCCATAGACCGCGCCAGCGGCAAGGTGCGCGTGCCCTATGCCGCGGTGGCCCATGACTGCGGCCTCATCGTCAATCCGGACGGCGTGAAGAACCAGGTCGAGGGCAACATCGTGCAGGCCATCAGCCGCGCCATGCTCGAGGAAGTGCAGTTCGACTTCGCCGGCGTCACCAGCCTCGACTGGGCCGGCTATCCCATCCTGCGCTTTTCCGATGTCCCGTCCGAGATCGCCATTTCGCTCATCAACCGGCCGGACAAACCCATGGTCGGTGCCGGCGAAG
>CAYLPI010000050.1:0-22701 GCA_964385505.1 uncultured Bordetella sp. | reverse complement strand
ACCACCGAGGAGCGCATCAACGGCTGTATGGAGCGCAGCATGAACGGCCGCAAGCTGCCGCTGGACAGCGCGGAAATGAAATCGATGATGTCCTATCTACACTTTCTGTCGACCGGACTTCCGGTTGGAACAAAACTGGAAGGTGGCGGCACCCTCAAGCTGAAAGCGCTGGCGCGCGCGGCCGATCCGGTAGCTGGAAAACTCGTCTATGCCAGCAGTTGCGTGGCCTGCCATGGCGACAAGGGTCAGGGCGTGCGTCGCGGCAAGGCCGGCGATGCCGATGGCTACCAGTTTCCGCCACTCTGGGGTGCCGACAGCTACAACAACGGCGCCGGCATGGCCCGCATCACCCTGGCCGCCGGCTTCATCAAGGGCAACATGCCCAGCGGCATCACCCACCTCACCGCGGTCCTGACGGATGACCAGGCCTTTGACGTGGCCGCTTACGTCAACAGCCAACCGCGGCCGTTGAAGAAGGGTCTTGAAGCGGATTTCCCGGCGCGCAAGAACAAGCCTGTCGATGCCGCGTTTCCTCCCTACACTCCGGGCTTTTCGGCAGAGCAACACAAGTACGGCCCTTGGCAGCCGATTCAGGCCGCGCGCGAAAAAGGTGTTTATCCGCCCAAATGACGCGCAAATAAGTGGCGCGGAAATAACCAGGTCCATTGTAACTTGGCTCTTCAGGAAATCGAGTGGGCTTCTCTTGTGAAAATCACCCTATTCATTCCCCGCCGAGTCCGGGGCGCTGCCCATCGTAGCGGACGGTTGCATCCTCGAACTCGTTTTTTGCAGCACGCCGGAATACGACGCGCAACGTCATCGCGCCAGGCAAGATCGTATCGAAGCCTTGACTTCATCGCAGGGGAGCAAGTCATCAGGAAATGCATCGTCGTCCGCGACGCGACGATCCAACCCCGCGCGGTTGTGCTTCGGTAAGAGGAAAAACCTTGGCGTCGATGCAGATGCTTGCCCAAATCTCCTCGACCAGCGTAAGCCGCTCATCAACGTTGGGGCAATCTATCGCCAGAGTCCTGACAGTGAATAAATAAGGTCAGAGTAATTTTTCACGACGCGCCGTCAAGTTGCCCCTGCTGAAAAACGACACTGACCCTAACTGCCTCTGGGAAATGCTAATTCGCCCTACCTTCCAAAATTACCTTCTGCCTCTCGGCATAGACTTCTTTGGAAATCAAATTGGCATCGAACAGCCGTTTCAGTTCGGTCAGTTGTCCCTCCATGGATTGCTGATTCGGAGCGGCACCTGTGGCGGGGGTCGAACTCGTGTTGCCAACAACAACAGGCCCTGTCGGAATAGCGCAGTTTTTCTGGTTCATTAGATTGGCGAGGTTCACTTTGCGCGAATCGGCAGCACAGATCGCTTCGTTGGCATTTGAAGCTGTGCCGAGTATGGCGGGCCAGAAGAAAAGCGCTCTTACGACATTCCCACCCGTCACGCTCTTTTCTGCATCGGCCGCCGCTCTAAATCGCTCCGCATCTGCGTATTCGTTTTGCAGTTGTGCGCAATTCAAACCAATGTCGCCCGGCTTCACTGATTGAACAACGGTAGGTGTCGCGCAAGCGGAAAGAAGGGCTGTGCCAATTACCGCAAGTTTGATGCTGTCGCTAGGCTTCATCTGCGCTCCCATAATTGTCGCGGCAAAAATGGCGTTGCCGCTTCGCATAGTTAGAATTAGTTGATTTTTTTAGTTGACGCTTTGCACCTGCATTGTGCACGCGACATTGTGCCGCCTCAAGCGGCAAAAGGCTTTACGCCAAATGGCCCAGGCCCCTCCAATGGCGAGGTCGGTCCGGCGAAGTTGACGTGTCTGGGAGCGTTCACCAGGCACTGCGTTTACCTACCGAAAGCCCGCGCAGCAGTCCACCGCGAATCACACGCTAGCTGAAAACCCGCGCCAGGCGGGCATTTCCAGCCGGTTTGCCTACTTCAACGACAAATCCGCCCGGCTTAGTTTGGCCTTGTCCTTGGCCTCGGGCGCGGCGATGCTGGCTGCGATCAGGAACACGCGCTCGGCCGAGATGCCGGCCTTGAGCAGGCCTTGCTGGACGGCCCTGGCGCGTTGTTCGGCGAGTTGGCGCAGGGCTTCGTCGCTGATGGTGGAGTTGGCGAGCAGCAGTTTTTCCATTTCGTCTTTGGGCAGCGACTTGGCGAGGCCGATGAGGTTGCGCGGCTTTTCGAATTTTTCGGCGTCGTAGGCGCTCTCGAGCAGCGGCAGGTATTCGTCCGCGGCAATGGTTACGTCAGACAGCGATGCGGCCGGGGTGCCGGCGCGGGCGAGGGCGCGAAATTTTTGCGTCTTCACCTTGGCCAGCAGGCTGGCCTGCTTGAGGCCTTCGCGGTCCTGCGCCGGGTCAACGCGGCCGGCAATCTCGACATTGAGGCCGGGCCGGTCGTTGAGCGCCTTGACCAGGTTGGTGAGTTTTTCGGTGGCGGTTGCCGAGAGGGCGGCATAGCCGTAGTTGAACTCAATCCACGACAATTCGGCGCCGCCGCCGCCAAACAGCGCACCGAGCAGGGCGAAGGGCGCGGTCACCACCTTGATGATGAGATTGACGATGAGCTTGCCGACGATCGCGCCGACGCTGAACTGCGGGTCATCGAGTGAGCCGGAGACGGGTATTTCGAGGTCAATGTTGCCCTTGCTGTCCTTGAGCAAGGCCAGCGCCAGGGATACCGGCAACTGCGTCGCCTCGGCGTTTTCTATCTTGTCGCCCAGGGTGAGCTGGGTCAGCAGCAGCTTGTTGTTGGCGGTGAGCTTGCGGTTCTCGAGCTTGTAGCTTGCATCCATGTACAGCTTGCCCTTCTGGATGTTGTAGCCGATATAGCGGCCCGAGTAGGGCGAAATCGGCGACAAGTCATAGCCCTTCACCGTAGCCCGGATATCAATAAACAAATCCCTGGCCAGCGGGTTGACCTTGCCCGAGATTTGCAGCGGCGCGGAATTGTCCACAGTGCCGCGCAAGTCCACGTCGGCCGGCGTGGCGGCGGTGAGACGCGTGATGCTGCCACCGACCTCGGTCAGGTTGGCCGAATAATTGGGCTTGATGAAGCGGTCGGAAAAATTGATGTTGCCACCCTGGACGGTGACGCGGCCGATCTTGCTGATCAGCGGCGGGCCGGCATCTTCTTCCGGCGGCAGGGTGGCCGAGGCCGAGGCGGTGGCGTCGGGCGCCGCGGCATCGCGCGTGACCACGGGTGGCGCAGGCTTGGGCGCGGCCAGTTGGCCCGGCAGCAGCGCCGCCGGCGCATCGTCGCCGGGCTTGCGAATGATGTCCTGCACGTTGAGCCGGCCTTCGGGCAGCACCACCAGGCGCGAATAAAAGTCGGCGAGCGCGATTTCGTCTATCGCGGCATCAAAGGGCGCAAGCTTGCCGCGGAAGGGGCCGACGTGCAGCGATTTCCATTTAAGAAAGTCCTCGGCGCCGCGCCGCTCGACAGCGGCGAACTGCGTCACGTCCAGCGCCCCGGAAAAATCGCCGCTGACCGGCGCTGCGTCAGGCCCGCCCAGCTTCCATTTGACCGCGCCCTTGAGCGCGACATCGCCGCTGGTAATGTTGATGTTGAGCTTGCTTGCGAAGTAGGGCTGGAAGGGCAGAATTTCCATGCCCTTGAGTTCGAGCTTCATGTCGCCCGAGAGCGGCTGCAGCACCAGCGCACCGGCGATATTGAGCGCCCCCTTCTGGTTGAGCGTGGCCTTGAGGTCGATCTGACCCTTGGCGTCCTTGCGCGTGGACAGGTCTTGCGCCGATAAGGCGATGGGCTCAATCACAAGATTGCCGGTGCGGCGCGTGGACTCGTCCTTGAGCCTTACGCCGTAACTGTCGAGGGCGAGTGTTTTCAGTGATACCACCCAGGGCGTGTCCTTGGCAGATGTCGTTGCAGGCGCGGTGGACGGGGCAAGCATGGCCTGAAGATCGAGCTTGCCGTCCTTGTCGCGCTGGGCGGCGAGTTTCGCGCCGCTGCTCGTGACGTCGCCGAGCATCAGTTCTCGCTTGGCGAGGTCGAGGCTGGCGTCCTTGATTTGCAGCGCGGGCAGTGTCAGCACCGCCTCTTTGGCGCCGGCCTTGCTAACGCGCACCCCGCTGACCGTCGCTTCAATCTGCGCGGGGGCGGCGGGAATGGTGGAAAAGCCCTTGACACCAACATTGAGCGCGGCGACAACCGCGCGCCAGGGCGTTGCCGGCATTTCATCGTCAAAGCTGATGCTGGCCTTGGCCAGCGCCAGTTCGGTCACGGTGAGATTGAAAGGCCCGGCGTCCTTGTCGTCGGCGGCAGGCTTGGCTGGCGGCAGGGCTTGCAGCCAGTTGATCTGGCCGGCCTTGTCGCGGCGCAGGCTGATTTCTGGTGATTCAATGCTCAGCTTGCTCACTTTGGCGCTGCGTGCCAGCGGCTCGAAGTCGGCGAGGGCAATAGCCAGCTTGGGCAGTTTGAGCAGCGGCTTGCCGGCGGTTTCGGTGATGAGCAGGTCGGCAAGGCCCAGGTCACCGGCGATGCTCAGCTTCGGCGCCTTGTCGGGCGCGCCGAGGAACTTGATGGCGAGCTTGGCATTGAGTGCGGTAACGACCGCGCGCCACGGCGTGGCCGGCATGTCATCGTCAAAGCTGATGCTGGCCTTCATCAGCGCCAGTTCGGTCAGTTCGAAGTTGAAAGGCTTCGCACCCTTGTCGGCGGCAGCGGGTTTGGCTGGCGGCAGCACTTGCAGCCAGTTGATGTGGCCGGCCTTGTCGCGGCGCAGGCTGATTTGCGGCGACTCGAAGGTGAGCTTGCTGACCTTGGCGCTGCGCGCCAGCGGCTCGAAGTCGGCAAGGGCAAGCGTCAGCTTGGGCAGCGTGAGCAGCGGCTTGCCCGCGGTCTCGGTAAGCACCAGGTCGGCGAGGCCGAGGTCGCCGGCGATGGTCAGCTTGGCCAGCTTGTCGGGAGAGCGCAAGAACTTGATCGCGAGCTTGGCATAAAAACGGCCGGACGGAATTTTTATTTTCAGATCGGCGGGCAGGTATTCGTTGAGCCGCGGCAGTGCGAAATCGTCGATGTCGAGTGCGAGTTCGGTTTCCAGCGAGTCGCGAAACGGCTTGCTCTTGCCGCGCAGTTCCAGCGGCGCGCCGTTGACCTTGGCCGAAAGGCTGGGCTCGACAAAAATGTCGGTAAAGCTCGGAATGCTGGAGATGAAGGGAATGCCGAGGTCGATGTCGGTGACGGCGTGCTGGCTGCCGGCCGGCTGGTCGTCAACATCGATGCGGCCCTTGTCGATGCGGATATTGTTAAGCGCAAAGCGCGGCGTCGGCCCGCCGCCGGGTTTGGCGAGAAAGGCTTCGAGGATGTCGGAAAAATTGTAGCGCCCCGGTTCGGTGCGCACGATTTGGATGCGCGGCCCGCTAAGGCGCAATTCCTTGAGCACCGGCGCGAGCCGGAAAACCGACGACCACTCGGCATTGGCGTAGAGCGCGTCGAAGGCGACAAACCCGGCGCCGCCGCGCTCCTTGATTTCGACCTTGCCCAGGTTCAGTGTCAGCGCGTAGGGGTTAACGGCGATGCTGCCTATGCTGACGTCACGTCGCAACTCGGCTGAAAGCACTTTTTGCAGCTCAGCCTTGAGCAGCGGCGGCAACACGAAAAAGCCGAGTACCGTGAACAGTGCGATGACGCCGGCCATCCAGACGAGTGCGCGTAGGGGGCGCGGAGTGAGCAGACTGAGTGACATATAATTGTTCCGGACCCATAATAATAGGACGTTGCCAAGCGACCAAAGGGTAGCATTTCCCACTGCGCCGCGTTCAACGGTGACGGTGAATCCGGACCAAGGAGAAGAACATGCAGCATCGATATCCACGCCATCGCCGCAATAGCGGCGTCTCCGTCTTCAGTTGGGCGTCGCGCCTTTTGCTCGCCTGCGCCGCCTGCCTGCTGGCGCCATGGGCTGTGGCACAGGATCGCTATCCGTCCAAACCGGTGAAGCTGATCATGCCGTTCCCGGCAACCGGACCGGCCGACCTGATGGCGCGCATTTACGGACAAAAACTCGGCGAGCGTTGGGGGCAGGCGGTGGTGATAGAGAACCGCCTCGGTGCAACCGGCACGATCGGCGCCGACGCGGTGGCCAAATCCCCGCCTGACGGCTACACCCTGTTGTTCACCGTTGACCTGCCGATCGTCATGGCACCGGCGCTGATCAAGACCCCTTACGACCCGCGCAAGGGGTTCACGCCCATCGCCATCCTGGCCGAAACCATGAACATGCTGGTGGTACACCCCTCGGTCGGGGCCTCTACGCTGGCTGAACTGGTCGCGACGGCAAAGGCGCGGCCGGGCGCCCTGACTTATTCATCCGCCGGCCCGGCTTCGCCCGGACACCTTTGCGCCGAAATGCTGCGTTCAAGCACAGGCATCGACATCGTCCATGTGCCGTACAAGGGCGCCGCACCGGCCATGACGGCGGTGCTCGCAGGCGAGGTCTCGATGTTTTGCGGCCCGGTCACACAGGGCCTCGCGCACGTCAAAGGCGGCAAGCTGCGCGCGGTGGGCGTGACCGGCGCCGCCGCCTCGCCACTGATACCCGAACTGCCGCCGCTCGCCGCAATCTATCCGGGGCTCGTGTCGTCGAACACCTACATGGTTTATGCGCCGTTGGGAACGCCGGCGTATGTAACGACACAACTGCGCAATGATGTTCGTCGCGTCTGGGAGGACCGGGACGTGCGCGAGCGGCTGGCCGCGCTGGGATTCGACTTTCTCTGGCTGGAAGGGGCAGACTTGTCGCGCCGCATCGATGCCGACCTCAACAAATGGGCCGCGGTAGTCAAGACCGCCAACATCAAGGCCGACTAGGGAGACGGGGACCAGCATGAGCCAGAAACCGAATTTCATTTTGTTCATTACCGACCAGCACCGCGCCGATCATCTCGGTTGCTACGGCAACCCCATCGTGCGCACGCCGCATCTTGACGCGCTGGCGGCGTCGGGCTGGGCCAACGACGAGTTCCATGTCGCCACGCCCATTTGCATGCCCAACCGCGCCTCGCTGATGACCGGGCGCATGCCCTCACGCCACGGCGTGCGCCACAACGGCATCGAATTGTCTCTCGATGAGCGCACCCTGCCACAAGCTTTGCTCGATGCCGGTTACGCCACCGCCCATGTCGGCAAGTCGCACCTGCAAAACATCGAAATCAAACCGGCGCAGTTTCCCAAGGCCGGCGAACCGAAGCTCGCGCACGAGGCAAGGCGCGAGAGCAAAGGCGTGCACGGCCAGGAAATCTGGAAACGCTGGGAGGACAACCCCGACTGCGACGTCGAAACGCCGTTCTACGGTTTCGAGACCGTGGACTTGTGCATACACCACGCCGATGACGAATACGGCCACTGGCGGCGCTGGATAAGAAAGCAGACGAAGGATGCCGACAAGTTGATCGGCCCGGCCAATGCCACGCCGACACCGGAGTTCGAGTTAAGCAAGTTTCAGCAGGCCTGGCGCACGCGCGTACCCGAGGAGTTGTATCCGACCTCGTGGATCGCCGATCGTGCCATCGCCCGTCTGGGTGAAATGAAATCCTCGGGCAAGCCGTTTTTCATGCATTGCTCGTTTCCAGATCCGCATCACCCGTATACGCCGCCGGGCAAATACTGGGACATGTACAAGCCCGACGAAGTGACGCTACCGGCGTCGTTTCATGCCAGACACATCAAGCTGCCGCCGCATGTGCAGTGGTTGTACGCGCGGCGTGAGGACAAGACTGCAGTCAAGAATACGCAGGCCTTGTTTTCCTGTACCGAACGCGAGGCGCGTGAGGCGATTGCGCTGAACTACGGCTCCATCAGCATGATTGACGATGCCATCGGCCGGGTGATGGCGGAACTCAAGCGCCTGGGTATCGACCAGGATACCGTGGTGATGTTCACCGCAGATCACGCCGATTTCCTCGGCGATCACCAGTTGCTACTGAAGGGTCCGGTGCATTACCGCGGCCTGACGCGCGTGCCCTTCATCTGGAACGACCCGGCCGCGGGCGCTGCGGGGCGCTCATCGGCCTTCGGCCAGACCACCGACATCGCGCCGACGATTCTCGAGCGCGCCGGTGTCGGCGCCTGGAATGGCATGCAGGGCCGCTCGCTGCTGGCGTCGGCGCGCGGTGACAGCGACGGCGTGCGCGAGGACCTGATGATTGAAGAGGAGGGGCAGCGCTACTACATGGGCTTTCCCGACCGCGTGCGCCTGCGCAGCCTGTTGCACGGCCACTGCCGCATCTCGGTCTATGACGGCGTGCCCTGGGGCGAGTTGTACGACCGCGCCCTTGACCCGGAGGAATTGCACAACCTGTGGGACGAGCCCGGCTCACGCGGCCTGCGCGCTGAAATGACCGAGCGCCTGGCGCGCGCCATGATCGCCCACGCCGAGACGAGTCCCTACCCGACGCAAATCGCGTAGCGATGCGTCGGTTCGTAAAAAGGTCCGACGCAAATCGCATAGCGATGCGCCGGTTCGTAAATCGGTCCGACGCAAAGTTTGAACTTGTCATTCCGAGCGCAGCGAGGAATCTGCTGTTGATGGGTGCAAAAAGCAGATTCCTCGGCCTCTCGCCTCGGAATGACAAGTTCAGAAAGCATCATTTTGAAGCAGCTTTAAAGGCGGCCTTGATGCCGCTGGCAATGATTGGCGGTTTTTCGAGCGTCGGACCGGCGCAGACATTTTGGAGGTAAATCACATGATCACGAGTCTGTCGCACATTGAGCTTGTCATGCCGAGCGCCGTTAGGAATCTGCCGTTGATTGGTGCAAAAAGCAGATTCCTCGGCCTCTCGCCTCGGAACGACAATTTCAGGAAATATCATTTTGAAGCAACTTTGAAGGCGACCTTCATGCTGCTGGCAATGATTGGGGGATTTTCGGGTGTCGCTCAGGCGCAGACCTTTCCGACCAAGCCCATCACGCTGGTGGTGCCGTTCACCGCCGGCGCGGCCAATGACGTGCTGGCGCGCACGCTGGCCGGGGAAATGCGCGACACCTTTGGCGCGGTGATCGTCGAGAACAAGCCCGGCGCGAACGGCAATATCGGTGCCGAATTCGTCAAGCGCGCGGCACCCGACGGTCACACGCTGCTGGTGGTCAACGACAGCTACCTCATTCTTTCGGCAATGGGATCCAAGCTCTCTTACGACATCCTGGGTGATTTCGAGCCGGTGATCTACGCCAACCGGTTGCCGTTTTTTCTGGTCGTCAACCAGGAGGCCATTCCGGCTAAATCGCTGAAGGAATTTGTCGAGTTCGTGCGCGCGCGACCGGGCAAGCTGAGCTATGGTTCGGCCGGCACCGGCACACCGCACCATTTGTCAACGGAACTGCTCAAGCTGCAATCCGGCCTCGACATCACCCATGTGCCCTATAAAGGCATGGCCCAGGGCCTGCCCGACCTGTTGTCCGGGCGCATCCAGTTTGTCATCACCGGCCTGCCCGCCGTGGCGTCGCATATGAAGTCGGGCAAGTTGCGTGTGCTTGCCACGGTGGGCAGTGCGCGCACGACGCTGATGCCCGACATGCCGACCTTTGCCGAAGCCGGCGTGAGCGGCGTTGAGGTCGATGTCTGGGTCGGGTTGATGGCGCCGGCGGGTACGCCCAAGCCGGTGATTTCGCGCATCAATGCCGAGTTCAACCGCGTGCTCAGAATACCGGCCATACGCGACAAACTCGCGGCGCAGGGCATCGATGCCGCCGGCGGCACACCGGAAGAACTGGGCGCACGCATGCGCGCCGACCTCGCCGCGTATACCCGCGTGGTCAAAGCCGCTAATATTCGACCCGATTGAGCGTGCATTTGCGGCGCCACTGATTCGTCTTTTAAAGCGAGGTTGTGATGCAATTAACGGGAAGCACTTTTATCGTCACCGGCGGCGCGTCGGGGCTGGGCGAGGGCACGGTGCGCATGCTGGTCGCCAACGGCGCCAATGCGCTGATCGCCGACGTGCAGGCCGACAAGGGCCAGGCACTGGCCGCAGAACTGGGCAAGCAGGTGCGCTTCATCAAGACCGACGTTACCGCCGAGGCCGACGGCCAGGCTGCGGTGGATCTGGCGGTAAAGGAATTCGGCGGCCTGCAAGGCCTGGTCAACTGCGCCGGCATCGCCATCGGTGAAAAGACCATAGGCAAGAACGGCCCGCATGCGCTGGCGAGCTTTGCCCGCGTCATCAACATCAACCTCATCGGCAGCTTCAACATGATCCGCCTTGCCGCTGCGGCGATGGCCAAGGGCACGCCCAACGCCGTCAACGAGCGTGGCGTCATCGTCAACACCGCGTCGGTTGCGGCTTACGACGGTCAGATCGGCCAGGCGGCGTATGCGGCGTCCAAAGGCGGCATTGTCGGCATGACGCTGCCCATCGCGCGCGACTTGTCGCGCGACGGCATTCGCGTGCTGACCATCGCACCGGGGATTTTCGAGACGCCGATGATGCTGGGCATGCCGCAGGAAGTGCAGGATTCGCTGGCCAAGGCGGTGCCGTTCCCGCCCCGCCTCGGCAAACCGGCCGACTACGCCGGCCTGGTAAAGCATATTGCCGAGAATGAAATGCTCAACGGCGAGACCATTCGCCTCGACGGCGCGATTCGCATGGCGCCGAAGTAAGTCTGGAACCAGCAGCAAAGAAAAAGGCGACCGAGGTCGCCTTTTTTTCGCATAGAGGAAGTCAGGCAGCCGCGCCTTGAATCCCCCTTGTTCCCCCTTTTGAAAAAGGGGGGCTAGGAGGGATTCAAGCGGTCGGAAAGCTGAGGACACGGGCAAGGCCATACGCTGAAAACCCGCGCCAGGCGTGCCTTTCCAGCCGATTACCGCTCATCCGGGGATCTCCTGCGGCCGCAATTCGCTTTGATAGCGCTGGGCGCGCTCGACATATTGCGGCGCGACGGCGCGGATTTTAGCGATTTCCTCGGGCTTGAGTTCGCGTACCACCCTGCCGGGCGAGCCGATGATCAGCACGCCGTCGGGGTAGGTCTTGCCCTCTGGAATCAGCGAACCGGCGCCGACGATGGAGTCGCGGCCGATGACCGCCCCGTTCATGATGATGCTGCCCATGCCGATGAGGCTGCCTTCGCCTACGCTGCAGCCGTGCAGCAAGGCCATGTGGCCGATGCTGACGTCCCGGCCGAGGGTAAGCGGGAAGCCCGGGTCGGCGTGCAGCACGCTGGCGTCCTGGACGTTGACGCCTTCGCCGATGGTGATGGGCTCGTTGTCGCCGCGTACCACGACCTTGAACCAGATGTTGGCGCGCTCGCCGACAATGACCGAGCCGATCAGCGTGGCATCGGGCGCGACAAAACGCTCCTTGCCGAGAAACTGCACGCGGCGGTCACCGAGGGAGTAGGCCGGCATTGCGTTATTGCTCGAGCTTGATGTTTTGCTTGACGACGATGTCCTTGCGCAGCGCCAGTTCGGCGCGGATTTTCTTTTCAAAATCCTGCGCCGAGCCGCCGTCCACGGTCGAGCCGTTTTCGGCAAAGCGCTTGCGGCTGTCCGGATCGTTGAGCGCCTTCACCGCCGCATCGTGAATGCGCTGCCCGATGGCGGGGGGCAGGCCGGCCGGGGCGACAATGCCGTACCAGGCCATGTTGTTGGCGGCCTTGAGGCCGACCTCGGCGAAGGTCGGCACATCGGGCAGCGAGGCGACGCGCTTCTCGGCCATGACCGCCAGCGCCTTGAGCTTGCCGCCCTGGATGTGCGGCAGCGAGGAGGGCAGGTTGTCGAGTTGCGCATCGACCTGGCCGGCGATGGTGTCGTTGAGTGCCGGGCCTGACCCGCGGTAGGGGATGTGGACCATGAAGGTGCCGGTCAGCAGCTTGAACAGTTCGCCGTCAAGGTGCGAAATACCGCCCGACCCGGACGAGGCATAGGAGAACTTGCCGGGATTTTTTTTCAGCAGGGCGATGAACTCCCTCATGTCCTTGACCGGCACCTTGGTCGGATTGACGGTGATGACGTTGGGCACATTGACCAGGCTGATGTTAGGCGTGAAGTCCTTCAGCACGTCGTAGGGCATTTTCGCCGTGGTTGCGGGAATGGTCGCCATGGTCGAGACCGTGGCAACGCCGAGGATATAGCCGTCGGGCGCGGATTTTGCGACGAGGTCGGCGCCAACCATGCCGCCGCCGGGGGCGAAGGGCACCACCAGCCGGATGGGTTTGGTCGGGTAGGACTGGGCAAACGCGCTTGAGGGCAACAGCGCCAGGCTCAGGGTCACTGCGGCGCATGCTGCGGTAGAAAACATAAAACGGGACATCATGGGTTGGCCTCCTGTAATTTTGTAATCGTGTAATCGTGTAATTGTGTAATCGTGTAATCCGCTGACGCAGGTGCGTGAAATGCGCCGATTCGAGTGGCAGCGATATTACACAGAATGGGCGCACCTGTGCGGTGCGGTGGTCCCCAAGGGCTTGGTAAAATCGCCGCATGCATCCTGACCGCTCCGAGTTCGTCAATGTCCGCGGCATCGACTACCACTGCCGTATCTGGGGTGAGTCGGGCGCGCCGCGCCTGTTTTGCCTGCACGGCTGGATGGATGTGTCGGCGTCGTTCCAGTTCCTGGTCGATGCCATGTCGCCGGGCATGCAGGTGATTGCGCCGGACTGGCGCGGCTATGGGCAAAGCGGCTGGTCGGGCAGCGACAGCTACTGGTTCCCCGATTACCTCGCCGACCTCGAAGGGCTGCTGGCGCACTTTCAGCCGGACACACCGGTCAGCCTGCTCGGCCACAGCATGGGCGCCAATGTCGCCTGCCTCTACGCCGGCGTGCGTCCTGATCGGGTTGCCAGCCTGATCAATCTCGAAGGCTTCGGCATGTCTGCGGGCCGCGCCGATGGCGCGCCACGCCGCTACGCCAGGTGGCTGGATGAACTTGGCGATGCCGGGCTGGTGCGCGACTACGCCGATTTCGCCGCGCTGGCCGCGCGGCTGCAAAAAAACAATGCACGCTTGCCGGCGGAGCGTGCGCTGTTTCTTGCCAGGCATTGGGGCAAGGAGCAGGGCGGGGGCGTGGTGCTGCGTGCCGACCCGGCGCACAAGCGCATTAATCCGGTGATGTACCGGCTGGAGGAAGCAGAAGCCTGCTGGCGGCAGATTTCCGCCCCGGTGTTGTGGGTGGAGGGGGCGCAAAGCACGACGCCGCAACACATCGGACTCACAACGCAGGATATCGACGCGCGCAAGCGTTGTTTCGCCAGGCTTGATTCACGTGTGATTGCCGATGCCGGCCACATGCTGCACCACGACCAGCCGGCGGCGCTGGCGCGGGTGATCGAGGACTTTCTTGCCGTGCCGCAGGGCTGATGCTCAGGGTCTGCCGGGGAGGTCGAAGAATTCGCGCATCATGAAGTCCTCCAGTCCGCTGTTGTCGGTGAGGCGTGCCGACAAGGTGACACTGCGGCCGAGGCGTTTCGATTCCCATGAAAAATCACCCGGCTCGTGCTCGCGAATAATGGCTATCATTTTGCGCACCACGGCAATGCGAATGTCCGGGTTGTTGCCGCGTCGCACTTCGATGTTTTGCATGATCTTGCGCTTGATGTCCTTGTTCCAGCCGAAGAACAGGAAATCTGCGGTGTCGTAGTTGACTTTCCCAAGCTGGAATATGCCGCCGCCCTTGGTCGGGTCGTAGCCGAACACCTGCGCCTTGTCGGTGCCCATGTTGGCGGAGCGTATGCGGTCGCGGCGGGCGTTTTCGTCCTCGGCTGGCGAAGGCGCGGACGGCGCGCTTGGCAGCGACGCGACGGACTCGCCGCGCGCACGGCGGCGCGCTTCGATCATTGCGCTCATGTCGCCTTCTGCTGCTGCGCGCGGCGGCGTCGGCGCGGGCAGGGCCGGCGCAACGCTGCGCGTCGGCACCTCGGGGGCGGGGCGGTCGAGGGCCAGCACCGGTGGTGCGACCGGCCTGGCGGCTTTTGCTGCCTGGGGCAACGGTGCCGGCGCTGGCGCCGCCGCGACGCTACGCCGTGATGCAGCGGCTGGCGGCGGCGCTGACGGACGTGACGGCCGCGAGGGCGGGATCAATTGCACGTTGAGACGGGGGGCCGTCGCCTCCGGCCCGGGTTTGCCAGAAGAAGGGTCAGGCGGGGTATGCCACTGCCACAAGGCTGCAAGGTGGATGAGCAATGACATGGCGACTGCAAACCAGATGACCGGCACTGAAAACGCATCATGCGGTTTGTAGACGGCGTCAATCTGGTCGTGCATTGAATGTGCTGGATGTGTCGGTATCGGGATGGGTGGGCGCCGCAGTTGGGCGCCAAGCGGCTCGGCTATTATCGGTCAGGGCAGGCGGACTCACACTGGGAACTATGGCTCCGCCCGATGGCGAGAAAGAGTTTTGATTTTACCTGCCGCCGCCATCAAGGCGAGTGTTGCCAGCGGCTGTTACACCCTGTGTAGGTGCTATAATCATTTGTTTTTTAGAGAAAACATTGAATTTCGACCTGCACTGCCATTCCAGCGTTTCCGACGGCCTGCTCGCGCCGCGGGACGTCGTGGTGCGTGCCGCCGCAAATGGTGTGACTACGCTGTCACTGACCGACCATGACGAGATCAGCGGGCTCGCCGCGGCGCGTGATGCCGCAGATGCGCTGGGCATCGAATTCGTCAACGGCGTCGAAATTTCCATAAGCTGGCGCGAAACGACGATCCACGTCGTCGGCTTGCGCATTGATCCGGCCAACGCGGTGTTGCTGCAAGGCCTGGAGACGACGCGTACCGGGCGCACCGAACGCGCAAAAAAAATGGCGGCACAACTCGACGCTGCCGGCATTAAGGGCAGCTTTGCCGGCGCCTTGGCCTATGCCGATAATCCCGATCTGATCAGCCGCACGCATTTCGCGCGCTTTCTGGTCGAGAACGGCTACGCCAAGGACATCCCGGCGGTGTTCCGCAACTACCTCGTCAGCGGCAAGCCCGGCTATGTCGCGCACGAATGGGCCAGCGTTGCCGACGCCGTGCACTGGATTCGGTCGGCCGGAGGCATTGCCGTGGTCGCGCACCCCGGCCGCTACAAACTGAAGCGACCGGCGCTGCGCGCCTTTCTGGCCGAGTTCCGTGACCTCGGCGGGGAGGGCATCGAAGTCATCACCGGCAGCCACACGGCGCACCAGTACGGCGAGTTCGCGATCATCGCGCGCGAATTCGGCTTTTTGTCCTCGCGCGGTTCGGACTTTCACGGTCCGGGTGAAAGCCATACCGAACTGGGCCGCCTGCCGCAGTTGCCCGAAGACCTGAAGCCGGTCTGGCACGACTGGTGATTGCGCGCTGAAGGGATGAGCCGGGCGGTCAGAGCCACCATCAGGTTTCACTCCTTCGCTCCTTCACTGTTCCACACACTTTTCACCGCTCCACGCTTCAACCATGGCCCAATACTTCGAAGTCCATCCGACGCATCCGCAAGCGCGCCTGATCACGCGCGCCGCCGACATTGTGCGCAAGGGCGGCGTCATCGCCTACCCGACCGACTCCTGTTACGCCCTCGGCTGTCACATCGGCGACAAGGAGGCGATGCAGCGGCTGCGCGACATCCGCGGCTTCGAGGACACCCATCACCTGACGCTGATGTGCCGCGACTTGTCGGAAATCGCCTTGTTTGCGCGCATCGATAACCGCCAGTTTCGTCTGCTCAAGATGCTGACGCCGGGCAGCTATACCTTCATTCTTGAAGCCAGCCGCGAATTGCCGCGGCGCCTGCTGCACGTAAAGCGCCGCACCATAGGCCTGCGCGTGCCCGGCCACGCCGTGGCGCATGCGCTGCTCGATGAATTGAACGAGCCGCTGCTGTCCACCACATTGCTGATGGCCGGCCATGATTTGCCGCTCAACGATGCCCACGAGATTCGCGAGCACCTCGAGCGCAGGGTTGACCTTGTCATCGACAGCGGATCCTGCGGCGTCGAACCCTCGACGGTGATCGACCTGAGCGGCGAAGTTCCGCTGCTGGTGCGTCGGGGCAAGGGCGCAGTCGAATCGCTTGGATTGGTCTAAACGGGTAAAATCACGGTTTCGCCTTTCTCCCCAGCATGGAATTCAATCTAGTACAGACCATCGCGATTTACGCGCTGCCGGTCGTCTTTGCCATCACCATGCACGAGGCCGCCCACGGCTATGTCGCCCGGCATTTCGGCGACAACACGGCCGAGCGAGAGGGGCGCATCAGTCTCAATCCCATCCGCCACGTCGATCTGGTCGGCACCATCATCGTGCCGCTGCTGATCCTGGTCACGAGCAAGCTCTTTGGCGCTTCGGGCATCCTGTTTGGCTGGGCCAAGCCGGTGCCGGTGAATTTTGGCAACCTGCGCCGGCCCAAGCGCGACATGCTCTGGGTGGCTGCGGCCGGCCCGGCGTCCAATCTCGTGATGGCGCTCGGCTGGGCCGGCATACTGAAGTTTTCGACGCTGATGGAGAGCAACAGCTTTTCGCTGCCGATGGGCCTGATGGCCGAGGCCGGCATCACCGTCAACGTGGTGTTGATGGTGCTCAACCTGTTGCCGATACTGCCGCTTGACGGCGGCCGCATCGCCGTCAGCCTGCTGCCCAACCGCATGGCCTACGCGTATTCGCGCATGGAACCCTGGGGTTTCCCGATCCTGCTGGTGCTGCTCTTCACCAATGTGCTTGGCATGATCCTCAATCCGATGGTGCGCGCCTCGATCGGGCTCATCGAAACCATTTTTCAGCTTTAAGCGGAAGAGGCAAAGAACATGTATGCAGAACGTGTCGTCTCCGGCATGCGCCCGACCGGCGCCCTGCACCTGGGGCATTACCACGGCGCCCTGAAGAACTGGGTCAAACTGCAAAGCGAGTATCCCTGCTATTTCTTCGTCGCCGACTGGCATGCGCTGACCACGCACTACGAGGATTCGGGCTCGATCGAAGACAGCGTCTGGGAGATGGTCATCGACTGGCTCGCCGCCGGTGTTGACCCGTCGCAATCGACCTTGTTCATCCAGTCGCGCGTGCCCGAGCACGCCGAACTGCACACGTTGCTGTCGATGATTACGCCGCTCGGCTGGCTCGAGCGCGTGCCGAGCTACAAGGACCAGCAGGAAAAACTCGCCGACCGCGACCTCGCGACCTACGGCTTTCTCGGTTATCCGCTGCTGCAGGCGGCGGACGTGCTGATTTACCGCGCCAGTTTCGTGCCGGTGGGCGAGGACCAGGTGCCGCACATCGAGTTCATGCGCGAAATGGCGAGGCGCTTCAACCATGTATACGGCAAGGAACCCGGTTTCGAGGAAAAGGCGCTCGCCGCGGCCAAAAAAATGGGCAGTAAAAAGGCCAAGCTCTATCTGCAGTTGCGCAGCCGCTATCAGGAGCAGGGCGAAGCAGCGGCACTCGATTCGGCCAAGGCCCTGCTCGATGAACAACAAAACCTCGCCGTCGGCGACAAGGAGCGGTTGTTCGGCTATCTCGAGGGCGGCGGCCGCATGATTCTGGTGGAGCCCGATGTGATGCTGACCGAGGCCTCGCGCCTGCCCGGGCTCGACGGCCAGAAAATGTCCAAGTCCTACAACAACGCCATCGCGCTGCGTGAAGACCCGGAGATGGTGCAGAAGAAAATCCGCACCATGCCGACCGACCCGGCACGCGTCAAACGCACCGACCCGGGCACGCCGGAGAAATGCCCGGTGTGGCAATTTCATCTCGTCTATTCTGATGACAAGGTGCAGGACTGGGTGCAAAAGGGCTGCACCAGCGCCGGCATCGGCTGCCTCGAATGCAAGCAGCCGGTCATCGACCGCGTGCTGGCCGAGCAGGGGCCGATGCGCGAGCGCGCGCAGCGCTACATCGACGACCCGACGCTGGTGCGCAACATCGTCGCCGACGGCTGCGAAAAAGCGCGCAAGCTGGCGGTCGAGACCATGCGCGAGGTGCGTGATGCCATGGGGCTCAATTACTCATGAGCGATCTCAGGCTGGTGCAAGACCACGACCCGGCGCAGGCGAGCATACCGACGCCGCAACTCGCGCCGCACGCGGTGAAGCTGCGCGGCGAGTTGATGACCAGCATGCCGGCGGATCTGTACATTCCGCCCGACGCGCTGGAAGTGTTCTTCGAAACCTTCGAAGGGCCGCTCGACCTGCTGCTTTACCTCATTCGCAAGGCCAACGTCGATATCCTGGATATCCCGATGGCGCGGCTCACCGAACAGTACCTCGTCTATGTCGAGGCGATGCGCCACAAGAATCTGGAGCTCGCCGCCGACTACCTGGTGATGGCGGCGATCCTGATCGAGATCAAGTCGCGCATGCTGCTGCCGCGTCCGAAGGCGGCCAATGACGGCGATGATCTGGACCCGCGCGCCGAACTGGTGCGCCGCCTGCTTGAGTATGAGCAGATGAAACAGGCGGCGCAGCTCATCGACAGCCTGCCGCAGCTTGGCCGCGATTTTTATTCGGTCGAGGTGTGGATAGAAGAGACGTTGACGCAGCGCCTGCCGCAGGTCAATGCCGCGGACCTCGAGAACGCCTGGCGCACACTGCTGCGGCAGGCGCGGGTGCGCACCCACCACAAGGTCACGCGCGACGAGTTGTCGGTGCGCGAACACATGACGCAGATCATGCGCCGGCTGGCACCCGGCACCTTCGTCGAGTTTGCGCAGTTGTTCGACATCACGCGCGGCATGCCGGTGCTGGTGGTGAATTTTCTTGCCGTGCTCGAACTGACGCGCGAGACGCTGATCGAGGTCACGCAGTCCGAGCCTTATGCACCGATTTACGTGAAACTGCGCCAGCAGGCGATCCTGGAAGAATAAACGCGGCATGCATCCAGCCCTTCAAACACTTCTTTTGAATCACACACCATGCTGAATACCGTTGACGTCAAAATGGTTCTCGAAGCCGCGCTGCTCTCGACGCAGCAGCCGCTGACCCTGGCCGAACTGAGAAGGCTGTTCGAGGAGGACGTGGGCGCGGACACGCTGCGACGCCTGCTTGACGAACTGCGCTCGGACTGGAACGGCCGCGCGGTCGAACTGGTCAATCTTGCCACCGGCTGGCGCTTCCAGACGCGCATCGAGTACCAGCAGTACCTCGAGCGCGTCAGCGGCGAAAGACCGCCGCGCTATTCGCGCGCCGTACTCGAAACCCTGGCCATCATCGCCTACCGCCAGCCGGTGACGCGCGGCGACGTCGAGGATATCCGCGGCGTGGTGGTGTCCACCGACGTCATCAAAAAACTTGAAGATCGCGGCTGGATCGATACTGTCGGACATCGCGATGTACCGGGCAAGCCGGCCCTGTATGCCACCACCAAGACCTTTCTCGACGACTTGAGCCTGCGTTCGCTGCAGGAACTGCCGCCGCTGGAGGAGATTGCGAGGTCCATTGAACGCACCGAAGTCGTCCCGTCCGCGCTCGCCCCAGCGCCGCTCGCAAGCCCCGAAGAACACGCCATTGCGGGCCCCGCGCCCGACCGGGCCGCGCAGTTCGAGCCCGCAGAGGCCGAGTCCGTCGAAGTCGAGTCCGCTGCGACCGAGCCCTTCGCGCTCGGCGGCGGCGAAGGGGCTGAAGAGTCCGAAGGGACCGACGGCGCCGCCGGGTCCGCAGAACCGCTCGAGGATCAACTCGAAGACGGCGGCGGGGAGCAATCCCGCGCCGCAGACACGGCCGGCTGAGGCCGGCGGTCCGCCCAAACTGCAAAAAGCCATGGCCCAGTCGGGCCTCGGCTCGCGCCGTGACATGGAGGCGCTGATCGCGGCCGGACTGGTGACGGTCAACGGCGAGGTCGCCACCACCGGCCAGCGTGTCGGCCCGGCCGACCGTATCCAGGTGCGCGGCCGACCGGTGCGGCTCAGTTTCGGCGAAGCCGGCACGCGCGTGCTGGTCTATCACAAGCCACCCGGTGAAATCGTCAGCCGTGCCGACCCCGAAGGCAGGGCGAGCGTGTTCGATCACCTGCCCCCGATCAAGGGCGGGCGCTGGATCGCGGTCGGGCGCCTCGATTTCAATACCAGCGGCTTGCTGCTGTTCACCAATTCGGGCGAACTGGCGGAAAAGCTGATGCACCCGCGCAACGAGGTCGAGCGCGAATACGCCGTGCGCGTCAACGGCATGCTGTCGCAGGAACAACGCCGGCAATTGACGCTCAGCGTTGAACTGGAGGATGGGCCGGCGCGCTTTGACAGCATAGAAACCGGCGGCGGAACCGGTACCAACCGCTGGTACAAGGTGATGCTGCACGAGGGACGCAACCGCGAAGTCCGGCGGATTTTCGAGTCCCTGGGCCTGACCGTCAGCCGCTTGATGCGGGTGCGTTATGGCCCCATAGCCCTGCCACCGCAATTGCGCCAGGGCAAACTGCGCGACCTCTCAGCGGAGGAAATCGCCGCGCTGGAGGCCGAAGTCGCAACCAAAACACCCTGAGTGGGGGTGCCTGACGGGCGGCCAAAGTGCTGCCCGCGTTGTCTAAAAGGGATTTTTTTGCTACACTATTAAGGCTTTAGATATTGGGCTGTGCGGCCCTTTTTTTATTTGTGGCGCGAGAAATGAACGCTTTGGTCAATTTGCTGGAAACGACCCTGGCCGGTATGGGATACGAGCTGGTCGATTTTGAGCAGTCCAACCGGGGCAAGATGCTGCAGGTCTTCATAGACCTGCCGTATGTCGTTGGCGTGCCTGGAAAAAGTATCACGGTTGAGGACTGCCAGGCGGTCAGCAACCAGTTGACGCGGCTGTTTGCGGTGGAAGGCGTGGATTACGACCGGCTGGAGATCTCCTCGCCGGGTTTGGACAGGGTATTGCGCAAGCCGGCGGATTTTGAACGCTTCGCCGGTGAGCAGGTGAACATGAAAATGCGCATGCCGGTGAACGGACGGAAGAAGTTCGCCGGCGTGATCCGCAGCGTCGCTGACGGGCGGGTCGAACTGGGGATAGAGGACGGCAACGTGAGTCTTGAACTTGCCAATCTGGACAAGGCTCGGCTGGTGCCGAAAATTGAATTTTGAAGTTGAGAAGTTGGAGGTAGTGAAATGAGCCGCGAAATTCTGCTGCTGGTCGATGCCCTGGCGCGTGAGAAGAACGTGCACAAGGAAGTCGTGTTTGGCGCCCTTGAGAGCGCCATCGCCTCGGCGACGAAAAAGCGTTTCACCGAAGAGGTGGACGTGCGGGTTGCGATTGACCGTGAAACCGGCGACTTCGAGTCGTTCCGGCGCTGGCAGGTCGTGCCCGACGAGTTGGTGGAATTCCCTCCCCATCAGATCAGCCTGTCCGAGGCGGTCAGGCAGTACGGTGATGTCACCATCGAGGATTTCATTGAAGAACAACTTGAGGCGATCGAATTCGGCCGTATCGGCGCCCAGGCCGCGAAGCAGACCATTTTGCAGAAAATCCGCGACGCCGAGCGCGAACAGGTGCTGCAGGATTTTCTGGCACGCAACGAAAAACTGGTGTCCGGCACCATCAAACGCATGGAACGCGGCAACGCCATCATCGAATCGGGTCGCGTCGAGGCGATCCTGCCGCGCGACCAGATGATCCCGAAAGAGAATCTGCGCGTCGGCGACCGCACCCGCGCGGTGCTGATGAAAATCGACCGCAGCATCCGCGGTCCGCAACTGGTGCTGTCGCGCACATCGCCCGATTTCATCATCGAGATGTTCCGCCTTGAAGTGCCCGAAATCGAGCAGGGCCTGCTCGAGATCAAGTCGGCCGCCCGCGACGTGGGTGTGCGCGCCAAAATCGCAGTGCACAGCAACGACAAGCGAATCGATCCCATCGGTACCTGCGTCGGCATGCGCGGCATGCGCGTGCAAGCGGTGACCCAGGAACTGGCCGGTGAGCGCGTGGATATCGTGTTGTGGAACGCCGATCCGGCGCAGTTCGTCATCGGTGCGCTGGCACCGGCCGAGGTCTCTTCCATCCTGGTTGACGAGGACAAGCACGCCATGGACGTGGTGGTGGATGAGGAAAACCTGGCCATCGCCATCGGCCGCAGCGGCCAGAACGTACGCCTCGCCTCGGAGCTTACCGGCTGGACCATCAATCTGATGACCGAAGCCGAGTCGCAGGAAAAGAACCAGGCCGAGAGCGAAGTCACCCGCTCGCTGTTCATGCAAAAGCTCGACGTCGACGAGGAAATGGCCGACATCCTGATTGCGGAGGGCTTTACCACCCTCGAGGAAGTGGCCTACGTGCCGATCAACGAGATGATGGAAATCGAGGCCTTTGACGAGACTACCGTCAACGAACTGCGGAGCCGTGCGCGCGACGCGTTGCTGGTGCAGGCGATCGCCAAGGAAGAGCAGGTTGAGGGCATGGAACAGGACCTGCTCAATCTCGAGGGCATGGACAAGGATCTCGCAGCCACACTTGCCGCAAACAGTGTACGGACGCGCGACGACCTCGCCGACCTCGCCGTGGACGAACTCTCTGAATTGACCGGCATGGATGCCGAGCGCGCCAAGGACCTGATCATGAAAGCGCGTGCGCATTGGTTTGCTGAGGAGCAGAAATAATCATGGCCCTGACCAGCGTTTCACAATTTGCCGGCGAGTTGAAAATGCCCGCTGCCGCGCTCATCGAGCAGCTTCACGCCGCCGGCGTGGTCAAGAAGGCGGCCGAGGATACGCTGACCGAGCTGGACAAGACCAAGCTGCTCGACTACCTGCGCAAGTCGCACGGCGCCGTCGCCGAACCAAAGAACAAGATCACCCTGACGCGCAAACAGACATCGGAAA
>CAYLPI010000049.1:0-23066 GCA_964385505.1 uncultured Bordetella sp. | reverse complement strand
CACCATGGCTTGTCGCCCAGTTGCAGTTCCATGGCGTCGAGGCCGCGCGCGGCCTTGTCGAGTTGCCGGTCTATCCAGGCCTGGCTTTTTTCGCCGGCCTTGCGCGCGTTCTCGAGGCGCGCGAGCACTGCTGCGTCCAGCACGCCGTCGGCAATGGCTTCCCAGCGTTTGACGTCGATGCGGTCGCGGCTGTCGGCCGGAATCAGTTTGCCGATGGGCGAAACGGTGTCGAGGAACTCGACGATGACGCGCGAATCGAACAGCGTCGAGCCGTCATCGAGCACCAGCGTCGGGATCTTGCCCAACGGATTGAGCGGCGGAACCTTGCTGTCCGGGCTCCAGACGCTGTCGCTCTCGAGCTCGTAATCAATGCGCTTTTCAGCGGCGAAAATGCGCACTTTGCGCACGAAGGGGCTGGCTATGGAGCCGATCAGTTTCATCATGGGATTGTGTTCAGGGTGGCGGATATCAAGGCCAGTCCGGGGCGCGACGGGTGCTGTCCCGGTACGGAATACGGCGCAGATTGTACCACGCGCCTTTCACCCGCCCGGCGTGTTGCTGCGGCGACGCGCACAGTTGCGGGTAAAATGCGCTTTTGATATTCCGGCTGCCGCACATGCCCACTCCGCTCACCGCCCTCTCTCCGCTCGACGGGCGTTACCACAGCCAGCTAGACGCACTGCGTCCGCTCTGCAGTGAGTACGCGTTGATCCGTTGCCGCGTTGAGGTGGAAATCCGCTGGCTGCTGGCGCTGGCAAAGGAACGCCGTCTTTCCGGCATCGGCCCGTTCACGCAAAAGACGCAGCGACAACTCGCCGCGCTGCTCGATGATTTCAATGAAAAGGACGCCGCACGCGTGAAGGAAATCGAGCGTCGCACCAACCACGACGTCAAGGCCATCGAATACTGGCTGCGCGAGGGCCTCGAAGGCAACCGGGAAGCGGCGAAGGTCGCGGCGTTCATTCATTTTGCATGCACCTCCGAGGACATCAACAACCTCGCCTATGCGCTGATGCTCGAGCGCGCACGGCGCGAGGTGATGCAGCCGGCGCTGGCGCGCATCATCGACAAGCTGCGTGTCCTGGCGCGTGCGCTGGCGCGCCAGCCGATGCTGTCACGCACCCACGGCCAGCCGGCTTCGCCGACGACCATGGGCAAGGAACTCGCCAACGTCGTGCACCGGCTGCGGCGCGCGCATGCCGCCATCGGCAAAATCCGGCTGATGGGCAAGGTCAACGGTGCGGTCGGCAACTACAACGCCCACTTGTCGGCCTATCCGGATTTTGACTGGGAGCGCTTTGCCAGGCGTTTTGTCGAATCGCTGGGGCTGGAGTTCAATGCCTATACCATACAGATCGAACCGCACGACAGCATGGCCGAGATGTTTGATGCGATGGCCAGGGCCAATACCGTCCTGGTTGATTTTGACCGCGACATCTGGGGCTACATCTCGCTCGGCTACTTCAAGCAAAGGCCGAAGGAGGGCGAAATCGGTTCCTCGACCATGCCGCACAAGGTCAATCCCATCGACTTCGAGAATTCCGAGGGCAACCTCGGGCTTGCCAACGCCGTGCTGCGCCATCTTTCGGAAAAGCTGCCGATTTCACGCTGGCAGCGCGACCTCACCGACTCGACGGTGCTGCGCAACGTCGGTGTGGCCCTTGGGCACAGCCTGCTCGCCTATGCCTCGTGCATGAAGGGCCTCGACAAGCTCGAGGCCAATCCTGCGCGCATGAACGAAGACCTGGAGGCCAACTGGGAAGTACTGGCCGAGCCGATACAGACGGTGATGCGACGCTATGGCATCGCCGACGCCTACGAGCAACTGAAGGAACTGACGCGCGGCAAGGGCATTACACGCGCGGCATTGACGGTGTTCGTGCGCGGCCTCTCCATTCCCGAGGACGCGAAGCAGCGCCTGCTCAAACTGACACCGGCACTTTACACCGGCAAGGCGGCTGAACTGGCGCGCAGGATCTAGGCCGCCGCCAGGTGAACGAAAAGATGGCATACACGCGCACGGCCATATTGCTGCACTGGCTCGTTGCGTTGCTGCTCATCGCCACCTTTCCGCTCGGCCTTGCCATGGTCGAGATGCCGCTGTCGCCGCAAAAGTTGAAGTTGTTTTCGTATCACAAGTGGATCGGCGTGACCATATTCGCGCTGGCGCTGTTGCGCCTCCTCTGGCGCATAACCCATGCTGCGCCGCCGCTGCCGGCCTCAATGCCGTCCTGGCAGCGCCGTGCCTCGCAGTGCGTCCACGGCGTGTTCTACCTGGTACTGCTGGCCATTCCGGTGTCCGGCTGGACTTACAGCTCCGCCGCCGGCGTGCAGACTGTTTATCTGGGGCTATTGCCGTTGCCCAACCTGGTGTCGCCGGACAAGGCGCTCGCCCTAACGCTCAAGGGCGTGCACTACGCGCTGAACGCGTCGCTGTTTGTGGTATTTTGTGTGCATGTCTTTGCGGCCCTCAAACACCAGTTTATCGACCGCGATGCGGTTCTTGCGCGCATGCTGCCTTTCCTGAAAAAGAGAGAGCCCCGGTGAACCTACTGCAATCGGCCGGCCTGCACGCCGCTGTGCTGCTCGCCCTTGTGGCGGGCGCCGCCCCGGTGGTGCAGGCGCAGCAACTGCTTCCGGAAAAGAGCTACGTGCGCTTTGTCTCGAAACAGATGAATGTTCCGGTCGAGGGAATTTTTCGCAAGTTCACGGCGCAGATTGTCTGGAATGCCGCCAAGCCCGAGGCCTCCTCGGCGCGTATCGAACTCGATCCGGGCAGCATCGACCTCGGTATGGAAGACATCAACAAGGAGGCGCGTGGCAAGGACTGGTTCGACACCGCGGCCCAGCCGAGGGCGACGTTCATCTCGACCACGGTGAAAATGTCCGGTGCCGGTCGCTATGAGGCGGCCGGCAAGCTGACCATCAAGGGCAGGACCCGCGATGTCGTGGCCAGCTTCAGCGCGAAACCGGATGCGGGCGGTATGGTGTTCGAAGGCGCTTTCCCGATCAAACGCCTCGAGTTCGGCATCGGCGAGGGTAGCTGGGGCGATCCCAACGTCGTCGCCAATGAGGTGGAAATCAGATTCAGGCTGCAGCTCGCGCCGCCGCCGGCGAAAAAATAGATCACGCTGCCGCGGAATGGTCCGCGGCAAAGTTTGAGCAAGGAGGAGGGGCATGAAAATCACGACCAGACTGGCTGGTGCGTTCGCCATTGTTGCGGCGTTCGCGCTGCCGGCGCAAGCCGCGCCGGAGACGTTTACGATGGAACCGCAACACACGTTTCCGAGTTTCGAAATCATGCATCTCGGCTTTTCGATGCAGCGCGGCATGTTCGAGAAGACTGCGGGCAAACTGGTGCTGGACTTGGCGGCCAGGACCGGTTCGGTCGAGGTGGTAATCGACGCCTCATCGTTGAATACCGGGTTCAAGCTGCGTGACGACAATCTGCGCGGCGAACGCTTTTTCAAGGTCGCAGAGTTCCCGACGATCAATTTCAAGTCCAATACGCTGCGTTTTGACGGCGACAAGCCGGTCGCCGCCGACGGCGAATTGACGTTGCTGGGCAAGACCCACCCGGTGAGCCTCAAGGTCGAGCGCATGCATTGCGGCACCGACCCGCTGACCAAGCGCTACATCTGCGGCGCCGACCTGACAACGTCGATCAAGAAATCTCAATGGGGTATGACGGCGTTCGGCGCGGCCCTCGGCGACGATGTGAAACTGTTGATTTCGGTCGAGGCCATCAGAAACTGAGCGCGCTGCCGCAGGCGGACGCCCGGCACCGCTTATTTTGCCTCGTTGGGCAGCGAAGCCAGCGAGCGCAGGTAGGCGATCAGCGCGGCGAGGTCGGGCGGCGTGAGCTTGCTGGTGGTGTTGGTGACCACCTCGCCCATGGACTCTGCCGTCACGTCACCGTCCGGTGACAGGCCGGTGAGCAGGAATTCCTGCAAATCCTTGTCATTCCATTTTTTCAGGCCGGTTGGCGTCAGGTTGGCGACGCGCTTGCTTTCCGGACCCTTGCCGCCGGCAAGAAACCTGTCCTTGTTGGGGCCGCCCATGAAATTGCGCGGGGTGTGGCATTCGCCGCAGTGGCCCAACGCCTGCACCAGGTAGGCGCCGCGATTGACCGCAGCGGTGGCTTGAGGCGCGTCGGCGAACACGCCCGGGGTGAAAAACAGCCATTTCCAGATGGTTACCGGAAAGCGGAAGCCGAAGGGAAATTTTAAATCGTGTGCTTGGCTCGCTTGGGCGCTGGGTGGCAGCGTGCGCAGGTAGGCCCACAGGTCTTTCAGGTCGGCATCGTTGATCTTGGTGAACGATGGGTAGGGAAAAGCCGGAAAGTAGTTGCTGCCGTCCGGGCGCTCGCCGTGGCGCATGGCGCGTACGAATTGCGCTTCGGTCCAGCCGCCGATGCCTGCGCTCGGGTGGGGCGTGATGTTGGGACCGTAAAAAGTGCCGAAGGGCGTCGTCAGTCCGCGCCCGCCGGCAAAGGGCACAGCGTCCTTTTTCTCGGCTGTATGACAGCCGAGGCAGCCGCCGGCTTTCATCAGGTACTCGCCGCGTGCGGCTGCGGTCTGCGCGGCAGGCGCTCCTTTAGCCGGCGCAGCCTTGGCCGCCGGCGCCTGGCCGGAGGCCGGGACGGACAAGGCGAGGATGGCAATCGGGACCGCGATGACCCGTGCTGCCAGTACCCGCATCGGGTGTGGCTTGCCTGCTGGGCGCTGCTCGATGGTGTGCATAGGTGGGATCGCTGAAGGGATGGGCGATTCTAGCAAGCCTTGGCTGCTTTGGCGGCGCACAAAAAATCAGCCCCGCCGGAGCGGGGCTGATCGGGACAGAGCGGGAAAATCAGCTCTTCTGGCGGAAGTTGTCGTGGCAACCACCGCAGGTCTTGCCTACGCCGCTGACCGCAGCCTTGATGTCGGCCTCGTTACCGCCTTTTGCAGCAGCGGCCAGTTTGCCGACTTCGGTCTGGAAGTTGTCTGCGGCCGCTTTGAACTTGGCTGCGTCGGAGAATACGGCCGGCAGGGCGCCGCTTTTCTCGCCCGAGGTGCTGGCGTCATAACCGTCCCAAGGCAGCTTGCTCAATACTTCGAGGTAACCGGCGTTGCGCGCGGCGACCTGGGCATTGAAGGGCACGCGACCGGCGGCCATGCCGCCGAGGGGGCCGAAGTACTTGCCGATCAGGGTCATGCCAGCCTGACGCTGTTTGACCAGAACGTCGGGTTTGGCCTGGGCAAAGGCGCTGGTGGTGACAACGCTACCCAGCGCGAATGCGACGCTGGCCAAAATAATATTTTTATTCATGGACTTCTCCCGATTTGTGATTGGTTGGTGTCGCCACGGCAAACGCACCCGGCACACACTGCGGATAACAGCCGCCCAGGGCAGTTTATTCCACTCCGACTCCAGGCGGAGGACGCTATACCACCGCCTCTTCCTTGCGTTCCTTGACCGGTTTTACCAGATCTTCCCGGCGCACGCCAAACCAGCGCACCAACGGCGCCATGACCAATACTGATGAATAAATGCCGAAGAGGATGCCGATGGTCAGCGCGAGCGCGAAATAGTGCAGCGCCGGGCCACCGAAAATCAGCATCGAGGTGACCATCAACTGGGTGCTGCCGTGGGTGATGATGGTGCGCGACATGGTGCGGGTGATGGCGTTGTCGATGACGTGTTCAACCGACGCTTTGCGCATTTTGCGGAAGTTCTCGCGGATCCGGTCGGCGATGACCACCGATTCGTTGACCGAATAGCCCAGCACCGCAAGTATGGCGGCCAGCACCGGCAGCGAAAATTCCCACTGGAACAGCGCGAAAAAGCCGAGGATTATGATGACATCGTGCATGTTCGCAATGATGGCGGCGACGCCGAATTTCCACTCGAAGCGCAATGCCAGGTAGAGCACGATGCCAATACAGGTGATGAGCAGTGCGAGCGCGCCGTTCTCGGCCAATTCGCGCCCGACCTGCGGTCCGACAAATTCGACGCGGGCAATCTGCGGGTTCGGGCCGGCGCCCGCCAGCACCGCTGCGACGAATTTCACCGAGTCGAGCTTGCCATCGGAACTGATCGAGGGCGCGGCGGCGTCTTTCAGGGCGAGGCGGACCATGACGTCGCGCGAGTTGCCGAAGGTTTGCACATGCGGTTCGGTCACGCCCGATTTGAGCAGCGCGCCGCGGATTTTTTCCAAGTCGGGGGCCTGGTCGTAGCGCGCCTCGATGACCACGCCGCCGGTGAACTCGATCGACAGATTCAGGCCCTTGGTGGCGAGGAAGGCGCATGCAGCGAAAAAGGTGAGCAACGAAATGACGTTGAACACCAACGCATGGCGCATGAAGGGGATGTCTTTTCGGAGTTTGAAGAATTCCATGTTCTTATCCCCTTACTTCCACGAGGTGTTGCCGATCGCCAGCGTGTCGATCTTGCGGCGCGAGCCGTAGGTAAGATTGACCAGCGCGCGCGACACCACGACGGAGGAAAAAATCGAAGTGATTATTCCCAGGCAGTGCACCACGGCAAACCCGCGCACCGGGCCGGAGCCGAAAATGAGCAACGCGAGGCCGGCGATCATCGTCGTCACGTTGGAGTCGATGATGGTGCCAAAGGCGCGCTCGTAGCCGGCATGGATCGCCGCCTGCGGTGTCGCGCCGTTGCGCAGTTCCTCGCGGATGCGCTCGTTGATCAGCACGTTGGCGTCGATGGCCATGCCCAGGGTCAGCGCAATGGCGGCAATGCCCGGCAAAGTCAGTGTCGCCTGCAGCAGCGACAGCAGCGCGATCAACATGAGCACGTTGGCGGCCAGCGCCACCGCCGAGAACACGCCGAAGAGGGAGTAATAGACCATGATGAACAGCGACAGCGCGACAAAGCCGTAGAGGGTCGAATCAAAACCCTTTTTAATGTTCTCGGCACCCAGGCTGGGCCCCACGGTGCGCTCCTCGACGATTTCCATCGGTGCGGCAAGCGAACCGGCGCGCAGCAGCAGCGCGGTGTCGTTGGCCTCGGCGGTGGTCATGCGGCCGCTGATCTGCACCCGTCCGCCGCCGATTTCGGAGCGGATGACCGGCGCCGTGATGACCTCGCCCTTGCCTTTTTCGATGAGCAGGATGGCCATGCGCTTGCCGACGCTCTCGCGCGTCACTTCCTTGAAAATGCGCGCCCCGGTCGCGTCCAGCGTCAGGTGTACCGCCGCTTCCTGGGTCTGGTTGTCAAAGCCCGGTTGAGCATCGGTGAGCCGGTCGCCGGTCAGCACCACCTGCTTTTTAACGAGCAGGGGACCGCCGGAGCGCTCGATGTAGAACTCGTCGCCGAACGGAATCTGACCGCTCGCCGCCGCGGTCAGCGCCGTCGGGTTCATGTTGTCCTCGTCCACCATGCGGATTTCAAGGGTGGCGGTGCGACCGAGGATTTCCTTGGCCTTTGCGGTGTCCTGCACGCCGGGCAGTTGCACCACGACGCGGTCCGCGCCCTGCTGCTGAATGATGGGCTCGGCTACCCCGAGTTCGTTGATGCGGTTGTGCAGCGTGGTGATGTTCTGCTTGATCGCCAGTTCCTGGGTGCGTTTTTGCGCCTCGGGTTTGATGGTGGCGGTGATGCGGAACTCGCCGTCGGCCTGGGATTCCGCGAGCAGCAGGTCGGGCAACTGCTCTTCGATGAGTTTGCGCGCCTTGGCGCGCGTCTCGGTGTCGCGAAAGCGCACGGTGATGACCTGGCCGTCGCGGGCGATGCCGGTGTGGCGGATGGTCTTGTCGCGCAGTTGGGTGCGGATGTCGCCGGAGAGGCTCTCGAGGCGCTTGGTCAGCGCCGCCTTCATGTCCACCTGCAGCAGGAAGTGCACGCCGCCGCGCAGGTCGAGGCCGAGATACATTGGCAGCGCGCGCATGGCGGTCAGCCACGCCGGCGAGGCCGACAACAGGTTGAGGGCCACGGTGTACGAGGCGTTGGCCGGGTCCGGATTCATTGCCTGCACCAGCGCGTCCTTGGCCTTCAACTGCGTGTCGGTGTCGGCGAGCCTGACCTTGACGCCGGAAGTGTCAAGGAACAGGCCGCTGTAGGCGATGCCGGCTTTTTTCAGCGCGTCCTCGACCCGGGCCTGTATCGCGCTGTCGACCTTGATGGTCGCGCGCGCCGAGGACACCTGTACTGCCGGTGATTCACCGAAAAAATTCGGCAGGGTGTAGAGCAGGCCCAGCAGCATCGCGCTGGCGACGGTGACGTAGACCCAGATGGGGTAGCGGTTCATGTGTATGACGAGTGAAGGAGTGAATGAGTGAAGGAGTGACTGAGTGAGGCGCTGAACCGGGTGGGTTACTTCACTCCTTCACTCATTCACATTTTCACTAGATTGATTTGATGGTGCCCTTGGGCAGCAGTGTCTGCACGGCCGACTTTTGTACCGTGATTTCGGTGCCTGCGGCTATTTCGACGCTGATGTACATGTCGCCGGTCTTGGTGATCTTGCCAAGCAGGCCGCCGGCGGTAATGACCTCGTCGCCTTTTTGCAGCGCTTCGGTCATGGCTTTCAGTTCCTTGGCGCGCTTCATCTGCGGCCGGATCAGCATGAAGTAGAGCAAAACGAACATCAATACGATGGGTAACAGGCCGAGAAAGCCTTGTTCCGAGCCGGCGGCAGCAGCCTGAGCGTGGGCGGATGAAATCAACACGATGTGGTTCTCCAAAAGCTTCTAAATAAACAATCAATTGTACCAGTTATGCGCGGTGCGGCGGTGATGGTGGTGGTGGTGAAGTGAAGCAGTGAGGAGTGTAGGAGTGAATGAGTGAAGGAGTGACAGGAAGGGCATCGCAAGCGGGTGCCTTTTTCACTCATTCACTCATTCACACCTTCGCTCGGAATTCACTCCTTCACCCAAAGCCTTGAGACGGCCGCGCTCGGCGTGGAATTGCGCGACGTAGTCGGCCAGCCGGCCGGCCTCAATGGCTTCGCGCAGTTCGCGCATCAGCGTCTGGTAATAGAACAGGTTGTGCAGGGTGTTGAGGCGGGCGCCGAGGATTTCATTCACTTTTTGCAGGTGGTGCAGGTAGGCGCGGCTGAAATTGCGGCAGGTATGGCAGTCGCAGGTGGCGTCCAGCGGCCCGGTGTCGTCGCGATATCGGGCGTTTCTCAGCTTGATGTCGCCGTTGCGCGTGAACAGCCAGCCGTTGCGGGCATTGCGCGTGGGCATGACGCAGTCGAACATGTCGATGCCGGCGCAGACCGCCTCGACGATGTCCTCGGGCGTGCCCACGCCCATCAGGTAGCGCGGCTTGTCCGCCGGAAGGCGCGGCGCGGTATGGGCGAGGATGCGCCGCATGTCTTCCTTGGGCTCACCCACCGAAAGGCCGCCGACGGCGTAACCGTCGAAGCCGATTTGCGTCAGGCCGGCGAGGGACTCGTCGCGCAAGTCCTCGAACATGCCGCCTTGCACGATGCCGAACAGTGCGTTGGGATTGCCTTCGAAGGTTTTTTTCGAGCGATCCGCCCAGCGCAGCGACAGGCGCATCGAATCAGCCGCCTGCTGGTGATCGGCCGGGTAGGGCGTGCACTCGTCGAAAATCATCACAATGTCGGAGTTGAGCACGCGCTGGATGCGCATCGATTCCTCCGGGGTGAGCATCAGCTTGTCACCGTTCACCGGCGACTGGAACTTCACGCCCTCTTCGGAAATCTTGCGCAAGTCGCCGAGGCTGAACACCTGGAATCCCCCCGAGTCGGTGAGGATGGGCCCGTTCCAGCCCATGAAGCGGTGCAGCCCGCCATGCGCGGCGATGACGTCGAGCCCCGGACGCAGCCACAGGTGAAAGGTGTTACCGAGCACGATCTGCGCGCCGAGGGTTTTCAACTCGTCAGGGCTCATGGTCTTGACCGTGCCGTAGGTGCCGACCGGCATGAATACCGGGGTCTCGACCCTGCCGTGGGCCAGTTCCAGGGTTGCGCGGCGCGCCTGGCCGTCGCTGTTGTGTAGGGTGAATTTCATGCCCGAATGGTAGTGGCTGCGGAGGTGCGGTCGATGAGCATTGCGTCACCATAGGAAAAAAAGCGATAGCGCTGCGCAATCGCGTGAGCATAGGCGCGGCGCACCGGGCCCATGCCGGCGAAGGCGCTGATCAGCATCAGCAGCGTCGAACGGGGCAAATGGAAGTTGGTCAGCAGCCGGTCAACGACGCGAAAGCGGTAGCCCGGCGTGATGAACAGGTTTGTGTGCGAGCGCCCCACTTGCAGCATGCCGTGCGCGGCCGCGGCTTCGAGCGCGCGCAGCGAGGTCGTCCCCACCGCCGTTACTCTGCGCCTCGCGGCGCGGGCGCGGGCGACGGCCTCGGCCGTGAGCACCGGAATGTCGTAGTGCTCGGTGTGCATGTGATGCCGCGAGAGGTCGTTTTCCCGCACCGGCTGGAACGTACCGGCGCCGACGTGCAGCGTCACCCAGGCGAGCTCGACGCCGATGCCGCGCAGGGTCGCCAGCATGGTTTGGTCAAAATGCAGGCCCGCCGTCGGCGCGGCAACGGCGCCCGGCTCGCGCGCGTACACGGTCTGGTAGCGCGTCTCGTCATCGCTGCCGGCAGCGTGGGTGATATAGGGTGGAAGCGGCAGTTTGCCGGCGCGCTCGAGCATGGCATGGACATTTTCGTCGCCCTCGAAACGCAGGTGGTAGAGCTCGCCGTCGCGGCTTAGAACCTGCGCGCTGGCGTCGCCATCGAGGATCAGGCGGCTGCCGGCGCGCGGCGCGTGATTGGCGCGGACGTGGGCGACAGCCTCATGGTCGCCAAGTACGCGCTCAATGAGCAATTCGATGCGTCCACCAGACTCCTTTTGTCCGTAAAGGCGGGCCTTGATGACGCGGGTGTCATTGAACACCAGCAGGTCGCCGGGATTGAGCAGTTGCGGCAGGTCGGCAAACATCCGGTCGGCAAGCGTATCGCCTGACAGTTGCAGCAGCCGGCTGGCGCCCCGATCGCCCGCCGGGTGTTGCGCGATCAGTTCCGGCGGCAGTGCGTAGTCGAAATCGTCTAATGTCAGGGGTGTGGGCGAAAGCATGGGGCGCAAGTATAATGCGTCCTCGCTTTTCCTCGGCCGGGATGGTGGAACTGGTAGACGCGCCGGACTCAAAATCCGGTGCCAGAAATGGCGTGGGGGTTCAAGTCCCCCTCCCGGCACCAATCACAATCTTGCCCAAGCTGCATGCTGTCGCCCCGCGCGAAGCAAGGGATCCGGTGTCGCGGCAAGCGTGAAGCAGATTTCTCAGCATGGGCCGCAGAGTGACAGCATCGTAATCGAGCAAGCATTGCACAATACAATGGTGGCGCCATAATGATCTTTGTCTGATCAATTCACGCGCCGGTTTTTGCCGGGCACACGACGGAGAAGTAAATGGAATGGCTCGCTGACCCCCAGGCCTGGATTGCGCTGGCAACATTGACGCTGCTTGAAATCGTCCTCGGCGTGGACAACATCATTTTCATTTCCATCCTGGTCGGGCGCCTGCCGTCCGAGCAGCGTGACCGTGCGCGGCGCATCGGACTGGCCCTCGCCATGGGTTCGCGCATCGCGCTGTTGTTGTCGCTCGCCTGGATCATGACGCTGACCACGCCGCTGTTCAGCGTGCTGGGGCAGGAGATTTCCGGGCGCGCCATCATTCTGCTCGGCGGTGGCCTGTTCCTGCTGTGGAAAAGCGTGCACGAAATCCATAACAGCCTCGAGGGCGAGCAGGAGCACGCCGGACCGGCGGCCGCCGTGGCGACATTCGGCGGCGTACTGGTGCAGATTGCCATCATCGATATCGTTTTCTCGCTCGACTCGGTGATCACCGCTGTTGGCATGGTGAGCGAGATCGGCGTGATGATCACCGCCATCGTCATCGCCGTGGGCGTGATGATGTTCGCGGCGCGCTCGATCGGTGAGTTTGTCGACAGTCACCCGACCATCAAGATGCTGGCACTGTCCTTCCTTATCCTGGTCGGCGTGGCGCTGATCGGCGAGGGCCTCGGTATGCACCTGCCCAAGGGCTATATCTACTTCGCCATGGCCTTTTCGGTGGCGGTGGAAATGCTCAACATCCGCATGCGTGCGCGCCGTTCGGCGCCGGTGCACTTGCGCAAGCCTATCGGTCCGAACCGGCAGGCCTGAAGCAGTATCGGCTGGAAACGACCGCCTGGCAGGGGTTTCCAGCCTATTGCCTGGTTTTTCCGGTCAGACAGCGTAGCGCTGGAGTGCATTCTCCGCCAGCGCCAGGCCGTGGCCCGGGGCTGGCGACATGGCCAGCGTTCCCTGCGCGCTCAATTGCGGCCAGCCTGTGAACAGCGGTTCGAGCATGGGGAATTCCTCCAGCCATGTCAGGTTGGGTGCCGCCGCCGCGAGATGCACGAACAGCCCGGGCAGAAAATGTCCCGAAGCCTCCATGCCAAAGGCTTCGGCGACGCGCATCACGCGCAGGCATTCGGTCAGACCGCCCATTGCGGCCAGATCCGGTTGCACCATGCCCAGCAGGCCCTCCTCGATGAAGGGCAGCGCCTCGGCCATGCCCTGCAGGTGCTCGCCCGTGGCCATCAGGCGCGGGTAGGCGGCGGCGAGGGCGCGATAGCCGGCCAGGTCGTCTGCGGGCAGCGGCTCCTCGACGAACAGCGCGCCGCAATCGGCGGCGCAGGCGATGAGGCGGCGTGCCGACAGCGCGGTGCATTTCTCATTGGCGTCGGTCATCAGCTCGACGCTGTCGGGAATGGCCTTGCGCACCGCCTCGAGCAGCGCCGTATCCGACAGGCGGCCCGATACGCGCGGTTTGACGCCGCGATAGCCGAGCGCGCATTGGCGCGCTGCCGACTCTGCCGCCTCTTGTGGCGACTGCTGCGTGTTGAACCCCCCGCTGGCATACACCGGCACCTGGCGCGCATCGGCGCCCCCGGCACCGCCCATCGCGACGCCGAGCGGCACGCCCAGGGTTTTGGCGTAGGCATCCCACAAGGCGACATCAATGGCGGCGAGGCCGACATAATTGGGGCCGCGACGCGTGCGGTTAAAGCTTGCAGCGAGTTGCCGCCAGGTCGCCTCGGGGTGATGCAGCACGCCGCCCCCGAGCAGTGCTGCAAGGGACTGCGCGGCGGCGAAAGGCGCGGCGCTCGAGCCGGCCACGACATAGCTGAAGCCCAGCCCTTGCGCGCCGCCGTCCAGTTGCAGGCGGGTGAGGATGACATCGACGCCGGCGACGCCGCTGCCGCCAACGGGCCGGTCGAATTTGAAGCGCAGCAGGGAGCATTGGACGTGGTTTATTTTCATGGGAAATTGGGTTGCATCGCGTGACAAAGGGCGTAGTGTAGCGCCGCCGTACTTGCGCTGTTGTCGTCGTGCCTGCGGCTGATGTTAAGCTTGCGCGTCAAAAAAATGCGAACATGACCGGTGTATGAAGATATGTGTCGTCGGTGCCGGAGAATGGGCTGTTACGATCGCTCCGTCACCGACGGGGGATGAACGATGAGGGTATGTGTCGTCGGTGCCGGAGAATGGGCTGTTACGATCGCTCCGTCACCGACGGGGGATGAACGATGAGGGTATGTGTCGTCGGTGCCGGAGCGATAGGCTGCTGGTTCGGCGCCTGGATGGCGCGTGCCGGGCATGAGGTTTCGCTATTGGCGCGGGGAGCGCATCTCGCGGCGCTGCGCGCCGGCGGCCTGAAGTTT
This sequence comes from uncultured Bordetella sp., assembly GCA_964385505.1. Classification (GTDB taxonomy): domain Bacteria; phylum Pseudomonadota; class Gammaproteobacteria; order Burkholderiales; family SG8-39; genus CAITSH01. The sequence continues at coordinate 9,392 of CAYLPI010000049.1, read as the reverse complement.
GAGGACGGCGGACGCAGCGAAACCTTTGCCATCCACGCCGCGGCCGATCCGGCCGAACTCGGCCGTCATGACCTGGTGCTGATCGGCCTCAAGGCCTACTCGATTGCCGACATGCTGCCGCGCCTGGCGCCGCTGCTCGATGCCGATACCGTGGTGATGCCCGCGATCAATGGCCTGCCGTGGTGGTATTTCTACAAAGAGGGTGGCCGCTTTGACGGAACGCGCATCAACTGCCTCGATCGCGACGGCGGCATGTTTGCCGCGCTCGATCCAGGCCACATTGTCGGTTGCGTCGTGCACGGCTCGGCCGAGGTGCTTGCGCCCGGCGTGGTGCGTCACAACAGCGGCGACAGGTTCATCGTCGGCGAACCCGATGGCAGCACGTCACCGCGCATCACCGCGCTTGCGGCAGCCATGCGTGCGGCGGGTTTTGATGCACCGGTCGCCCCGCGCATTCGCGAGGATATCTGGACCAAACTCGCCGGCAACCTCTCTTACAACCCGGTCGCTGCGCTGACGCTGGCGCGCATGGACGAGATCAACGCCAACGACGACCTGCTGGCGCTGATACGGCCGATGATCGCCGAGACCATGGCGGTGGCGGCGGCCTACGGAGTGATCATTCCGGTTACGGTCGAAGAGCGCATCGGCATTGCGCGCAAGATCGGCCGCGCCAAAATATCCATGCACCAGGACATCGAGCGGGGACGGCCGCTTGAGACGGACGGCATCATCGCCAGCGTGGTCGAACTGGCCCGCCGGGCCGGTGTGGCCACGCCGATGAGTTCGACCATACTCGCGCTGGTTGCCGAACGCGCGCGACATTCTGCGACGATTGCCAGCGGCTAGCCACTGCGCCCCGCCTGGGGCGGCAACCCCGGAGGGGGGGCAGTTGTCCGCCAGGGGTTTGTGCAACAGAATGCGGGTCCGGTCGCACGGACTGGAAGCGGTCCGGAACATGCGTTAAAGTAAGCGAAACGGGCGGTCCGCCGGGACCGGCTTCAGTGTCAAACAGCAGGGGGAGCCAGGATGTTTGCAATCGTTTACAAGTCCGACGGTGTGCCAATTTGTGTCCAGGTGGGTGGTGTATCACCCGACCCCATCGTGACCTGGTCCACGGAGGGATCGGCGCAGGGCTTCATTGATTCCAAAGGTGGCGGCGATGATTTCAAGGCGGTTGCCGTCGATGACGCCAGCATGGACGCCATGGCCAAGGCGCTCGGTTGTCCGGTCGAGCAGATTATGTTTGAGCCCTATCCGTCCTGACGCCCGTTTTCGCCACAAAAAAAGCAGCCATCGGCTGCTTTTTTTATTTGCGGCCCGCCCCTGCCACCCGGGCCGGCGCAACGCCGAGGCTAGACTGAAGCGTTCAGGCCAGGGCCGGGATTTCGAGACTATCGATAAGACGCGTATTTCCCAGCTTCGCTGCGGCGAGGATTACCAGTTCACGGTCAGGTGGAGACGCAGTTTGTAAGTCGGATTGTTTTCGCACCGCAACATAGTCCGGTTTCCATTGATTCTCAAGGAGGTTTTTCATCGCCGCAGCCTCCAGCGAAGGGTAGTCGCGGGCCCCGGCGAGAATCTGCTCACGGACATCGGAAAGGATGCGGGCGAGCCGCGCTGCTTCGGTGCGCTCGGCCGGCGAAAGGTAGCCATTGCGCGAGGACAGCGCGAGGCCGTCTGCGGCGCGCACCGTGGCACCGGCGACGATGTGTATCGGCAGCGCGAACTGGCGCACCATGTTGCGTACGATCATCAGTTGCTGGTAGTCCTTCATGCCGAACACCGCCGCCTGCGGCTGCACGATATTGAAGAGCTTGAGCACCGCCGTCGCGACACCGTGAAAAAAACCCGGACGGAACGCGCCCTCGAGCTGGTTGGCGAACTCTGGCGGAGCGACGCGACAGGTCTGTGCTTCGGGATACAGCTCGTTCTCTGCGGGTGCGAACAACACATCGACGCCGGCTGCCTCGAGCCTGGCGCAGTCGTCGGCAAAAGTGCGCGGGTATTTTTCGAAGTCCTCGCCCGGCGCGAATTGCAGCCGGTTGACGAAAATGCTGGCGGCGATGCAATCGCCGTGTGCGCGCGCGATTTTCATCAGCGCGATATGGCCCTGATGCAGGTTGCCCATGGTCGGCACAAAGGCGACGCGGCGGCCGGCGAGTGCCGCACGGGTTGCCGCGATGGTTTCGATGACCTGCATGGTGTGTCGGGATACCGCGGTCAGAAGCAGTGTTCGGCAGCCGGGAACCGGTGCGCCTTGACGTCGGCGACGTAGTTGCGCACGGCCTCGGCAATGGACGGTGCGCCCTGCATGTAGTTTTTGACAAAGCGCGCCTTCTTGCCCGGAAACACCTCGAGCATGTCGTGCAGTACCAGCACCTGCCCCGAGCAATCGGGGCCCGCGCCTATGCCGATGGTCGGAACGTGCGCAGCCGCGGTGATGGCCTTGCCGAGCGTGGCTGGAATGGCCTCGAGCAAGAGCATGCCGGCTCCCGCCGCTTCGAGTGCCGCCGCTTCGGCGAGGATGCGCGTCGCGGCATCGGCTGTTTTGCCCTGCACGCGGTAGCCGCCCAACTGGTTTACCGATTGCGGCTGCAGGCCGATGTGCGCCCAGACCGGCACGCCGCGCGAGGTCAGGAAGTCCACTGTGTCGGTCATTTCGAGGCCGCCCTCGATCTTGACCATGTTCGCGCCGGCGGCCATCAGTTTGACCGCGCTCTCAAAGGCCTGTTGCGGCGACACCTGGTAACTGCCAAAGGGCAGGTCGGCGGCGATGAAGGCACGTTTGGCGGCGCGCGCGACGCAGGCGGTGTGGTAGGCCATGTGCTCGAGCGTCACCGGTAATGTCGAGTCGTGGCCCTGCACCACCATGCCGAGCGAATCGCCGATCAGCAGGACCTCGACACCGGCCTCCTCGAGCAGCGCAGAAAAGCTTGCGTCATAGGCCGTCAGCGTGGCTATGGGGGTACCTTCATCGCGCAGTTTTTGCAGTGTGGCAAGGGTGATGCGGGCCATGGCTTAACTCCCCAGATTGAAGAACTCGCGCTGGCCGCGCATCGCACTGATGCGCTGGACCAGCAGGTCGAAATCGGCGGCGTCATCGACAAAGTTGAGCCGTTCGGAATTGACGATCAGCACCGGCGCGCCGCTGTAGTGGTAAAAAAATTTGCTGTAGCTCTCTGCCAGCAGCGCCAGGTATTCGGGCGTGATCGGACGTTCGTAGTCGGCCGAGCGGCGCTTGACGCGCTCCTGCAGCGTGTCCGGGTTGGCCTGCAGGTAGATCACCAGGTCCGGATGCGGTGCCTGCGGCGACAGGGTGTCATAAATCTGCTGGTACAGCGCGAACTCGTCGTTGCTCAGCGTCAGGCGCGCGAACAGCGGGTCCTTGTCGAGCAGGAAATCCGATACCGTGGACTTCTCGAACATGTCGAGCTGCTTCAGGTCGCGCAACTGGTTGATGCGCTGGAACAGGAAAAACAGCTGCGTCGGCAGCGCATAGCGCGTCATGTCCTGGTAAAAGCGCGCGAGAAAGGGGTTTTGCTCCGGATGCTCGAGCAGCAGGCCGCTGTCAAGGCGCGCGGCCAGGCGCTGCGCCAGCGTGGTCTTGCCCACGCCGATGGGGCCCTCGACGACGATGTATTTGTATTTCGAAAGAGGCAAGGTGCTTGTCCGGGTCTGGGCGCGCGGCCGCGGGAGGGGTGACCGGGCGTAAAGCCGGCGCCGGCCAGCGCCGGCGCGATCAGCTGCGAAAGATGAAGTAAACGGCGCCCATGATACACAAGGCCGCCCAAAGGTAGTCGGGCTTGAGCGACTGTTGCGTATGGAACAGCGCACGGGGCACGAACACCGGGATGTTGAATGGCGGCACTGACATCAGGCGCTGCCCTCCAGTTTTTCCACCGCTTGGCCGCTGATACGGGCGAGGCAGTCGGCGGCGCGTCCGCGGCCGGGTATGGTGCAGTCCGGGTCGAGTTCGAGCAGCGGCGCCAGCACGAAAGCGCGCTCATGCATGCGCGGGTGCGGCAGTTCCAGCCCGGGTTCGGCGATGACAGTATCACCATGCAGCAGCAGGTCGAGATCGAGTGTGCGCGGTGCGTTGGCAAAACTCCTTTCGCGGCCGAAACGCAGTTCGAGGGCGAGCAAGGCGTCGAGCAGCGCGCGCGGGGTGAGCCCGGTGTCGAGCGCCGCGACGGCGTTGATGAAATCGGGCTGCGCGGCGTGGCCTTGCGGCGCGGTGCGCCACAGCGAGGAGGCGCGCACCAACTGCGTGCCGGAAATGTCCGCCAGCAGGGCGATGGCCTGGCGCAGCGTCTGTTGCGCCCCGCCGATGTTGCCGCCGAGGCCGACATGGCAGCGCGTCACGCTCACTGCGCCGTGGTGTTTCCCTGCGCCGCCGCGCCGCCCGGCTTGCGGCGCCGGCGCTTGCGCTTGGGACGCTCGCCCTCGGCCTGCGGTTGCAGCAGCGCATCGCGGCGGTCCGCTGTGCCCTCCTGGAAGTCTTCCCACCACTTGGCGAGTTCCTTGTCGATCTCGCCGCTTTGCGCGCGCAGGTCAAGAAAATCATAGGCGGCGCGAAAGCGCTCCTGTTCGAGCAGTGCATGGGGGCGGCGTCCGGAGCGCTGCTCGAAACGCGGCTGCAGCACCCAGATCTCCTTCATCATCGCGGTGAAGCGGCGCGGGATGGCGAGCTTGTCGGTCTGCTGCTCGAGCACCTTGTCCATCGCATCGTGCAGCGCCGGTATCGGCCGCTCACCGCGCGCCGTCGCCGCGTTCCAGGCGGCCAGCACCTCGTGCCAGAGCAGCGAGGCGAACAAAAAGGCCGGCGAAACCGGCCGGCCTTCGCGCACCCTGTCGTCGGTCTGGGCGAGGGCCAGCATGACAAAGCGCTCGCCCATGGGTTGCTCGAGGATCACATCGAGCATGGGCAGCACGCCGTGATGCAGGCCTTCCGAGCGCAGGCGCTTGAGGCAGGCGACGGCATGGCCGGAGAGCAGCAGCTTTTGCATTTCGTCGAACATGCGCGCCGCCGGCACGTTCTCGAGCAGCGGCGCCAGTTCGCGTATGGGGGCGCCGGTCTTGGCGTGGATATGAAAGCCCAGCTTGGCGGCAAAGCGCACCGCACGCAACATGCGCACCGGGTCTTCGCGGTAGCGCAGGCTGGCATCGCCGATGATGCGCACGGTCTTGGACTGCACGTCCTTGAAGCCGCGGTGGTAGTCGAGCACCGTCAGGTCGGACGGGTCGAAATACATGGCGTTGCAGGTGAAGTCGCGCCGCGCCGCGTCCTGCTCGCGGTTGCCAAAGACGTTGTCGCGCAGTACGCGGCCGTGCTCGTCGGATTCGCCGCCGGTGCCGGCGCGAAAGGTCGATACTTCGACTGTTTCATCGCCGAACATGACATGGACGATCTTGAAGCGGCGGCCGATCAGGCGCGAACGGCGAAACAGCCGGTGCACCTCTTCCGGGTCGGCGTCGGTGGCGACGTCAAAGTCCTTCGGAATGACCCCGAGCAGCAGGTCGCGCACGGCGCCGCCGACAACATAGGCCTGGAAGCCCTTGGCCTGCAGTGTCTGGCAGACCTGGCGCGCGCCGCGGCTCAGGCTCTCGGCCTTGATGCCGTGGCGTTTGAAGGGAATGGTGTCCGGCTGGGTGGACGGGTCTAGCCGCAGCACGCGGCGAATGAAGCGCTTGATCAAGAGAGTTCCGGTACGGTCTGGGAATGCCGGCGGCGAGGCCGCCTCGGGCGGGGAGAATCATACCGCAATCGGGCGCTTTGGCTCACCCTCCGGCCCGCTCGCGCCTCATCTGAGGCTGATGTGCGGCCAGTGGCGTTCGAGCGCCACCGCCGTGAGCGTGTCGTCGCCGTCCACCACCACCGGATGGCTGACGCGCTCGAGCAGCGGCAGGTCGTTGCGCGAATCGCTGTAAAAATGCGTGCGCGCAAAGTCCTTCCAGGTCCTGCCCATGCCGGCCAGCCATTCGTCCACGCGTATCAGCTTGCCCTCGCGAAAGCACGGCCTACCCTCGGGCCTGCCGGTGTAGGCGCCATCGCGCACCTGGGCGCGCGTGGCAACGAGGTGGGTAATGCCGAACTCGCGCGCAATCGGCGCGGTGACAAAATCGTTGGTGGCGGTGACGATGGCGCAGAGGCTGCCTTCGGTCAGATGGCCGAGGACCAGTTTGCGCGCCGCCGGCGTGATCATCGGCAGGACGCGGTCTTGCATGAACTGGGCGTGCCAGCCATCGAGCCGGCCGCGCGGATAGCGCGCCAGCGGCGCCAGCTGAAACTCCAGAAAGGCGTGGATGTCGAGGGTGCCCGCCTTGTACTGCTCGAAAAACGCGTCATTGCGCGCCGCGTAGCTGGGGCCGTCGAGCACGCCGGTGTCAATCAGGAACTGCGCCCAGCTGTGGTCGCTGTCGCCCGAGAGCAGGGTGTTGTCAAGATCGAAAAGAACGAGGTCCATGGTTATCGCTTCAGATTAGGATCACAGATCCGGCTCACAGATCACAGATACGGCTACAGCTTGAGATTGCGTATTGCGTCGCGCGCCAGCGGCAGGGTGATCGGACGTTGCAGTGCCAGAGAGCTGCGGTCAAGGGCGTCGAGCACCGCGGTCAGCGTGCCCATGTCGCGCCTGACATGCGACAGCAGGTAGGCAATGATGTCATCGCCGACGCGCAGGCCGCGCGCGTGCGCCGCGGTGACCAGCGCCGCGGCTTTTTCCTCGTCAGAGAGCACGTGCAACTGGCGCGTCACGCCAGAGGCGAGACGGGTGCGCAGGTCTTCGCGCAGCGGCAACTGTGCCGCCGGCCGGTCGCCGCAGGCGATGAAGGCGCCGCCGGGCAGGGCGCGGACTCGGTTGAAGGCGTCGAACAGTGCGATCTGGTCAAGGTCGTCGAGCAGCGCGACATCGTCGGCGGCCAGCCAGTCGGTGTCGAGCAATTCGTGCGCGGCGATGCGCGGCGCGACCACGAGGCGGGCGTGGTGGCCGGCGGCACCCGCCGCGGTGCTGACAGCACGCAGCAGGTGGCTGCGGCCGCTGCCCGGGGCGCCCCACAGGTAGAGGCAGGACTCGCGGCCGGCGAGAACCTCGCGCACTGCCAGCAGCGCGTCGGCGTTGCGACCGGGCACGAAACTGTCGAGCGTGGGTGCCGGCGGCGGCGCGAGTTCGAGGATGAGTTGTTGCTGCATCAGTTGCGGCAGGGGCACTGGGCGTGAAAGCCGGGGCGGGAGGACTGCATTTCGAGTAAAATTTTGTCTTGTAAACCAACCCGATTCTACCTTCTTTGACTACCCCAATTACATATCGAGACGCCGGCGTTGACATCGACGCGGGTGACGCGCTGGTTGAAGCGATCAAGCCTTTTGCCAAACGCACCATGCGTCCCGAGGTGCTGGCCGGCATCGGCGGTTTCGGCGCGCTGTTTGAAATCGGCAAGCGTTTCAAGGAGCCGGTGCTGGTGACCGGTACCGACGGCGTCGGCACCAAGCTGAAGCTGGCCTTTCACCTCAACCGTCACGACACGGTGGGCATAGACCTCGTGGCGATGAGCGTCAACGACATCCTGGTGCAGGGCGCCGAGCCGCTGTTCTTTCTCGATTACTTCGCCTGCGGCAAGCTCGATGTGGCGGCGGCAACCGCCGTCATCAAAGGCATCGCGCAAGGCTGCGAGCAGGCCGGTTGCGCCCTCATCGGCGGCGAGACCGCGGAAATGCCGGGCATGTACCCAGACGGCGAATACGACCTTGCCGGCTTTGCCGTCGGTGCGGTCGAAAAAAGCGCCATTATCAACGGCCTTTCCATTGCCGCGGGCGACGTGGTGCTGGGGCTTGCCTCCAGCGGCGCCCACTCCAACGGTTACTCGCTGGTGCGCAAGATCATCGAACGCGCCAAACCCGACCTCAACGCCGACTTCCATGGCAAAAAACTTGCCGACGTACTGATGGCGCCGACACGTATTTACGTCAAGCCGCTGCTCGCGCTGATCAAGGCACTGCCGGTCAAGGGTATGGCGCATATCACCGGCGGCGGCCTCGTGGAAAACGTACCGCGCGTGCTGCCCGAGGGCGTCACCGCGACGTTGCAAAAATCCGCCTGGCCGCGCCCGCCGCTGTTCGACTGGCTGCAACAAGAGGGCGGCGTGCCCGACGCCGAAATGCACCGCGTATTCAACTGCGGCATCGGCATGATTGTCGTGGTGGCCGACAAAGACGCCGCGGCGGCGATGAAACTGCTGACCGTCGCCGGCGAGGCCGTTTATCGCATCGGCGCCATTCGCGCCCGTAGCGCCGGCGAGGCCCAGACCACGGTCATCTGAGGCGGCCGTGCGGCGCCTCGCCGCCGCTGCCCGCTTGTGCTAGAGTGCTTTCGCCAGCCCCTTGATGGTCAAGGGGTTTTTGTGCGGATGGCCTTCACACCATGCGGCAATTGCCGTTCAAACCGACTGCGTTCGCGCTGGCCTTCACTGCACTGACGGTGGCCGGCCCCGGTGCGCTCGCCGACCCTGCGGGTCCGGTGGTGCGTAGCGGTGCCGCGACGGTGACCGGAATGGGCACCGGTGCCCTCACCGTCACCACCAGCACACCCGGCGCGCTCATCCAGTGGCAAAGCTTTCAGGTCGGCGCCGGCCAGAGCGTCAACTTCGTGCTGCCCAACACCTTGAGCACGGTGCTCAACCAGATTATCGGCAATGCCGCCTTCGCCGGCCCGGTCACCCCCTTGGCGCAGGTCATGTTCATGCAAAACGGTCATGTCAGTGGCGCCGGCCTTGCCGCCCTCGACCTTGGCAACAGCGTGTTCGCCGCACTCAAGCTCAACCGCGCGGCAGCCCCGCCTGCCGATGACCGGCGTGAAGGTCTGGCGCGTGAAATCGTCGCCAGGCTTGGCGACGGGCAGATCGTCGCTCTCGCCCAGACGCGCGACGATGTCAGCACCAGCGCATCGGGCGAAGTATTCGTGGCCGCCGGCCGCAGCGTCGAGCTCGCCGACATCAACAACCCCAACCTGCGCGTGCTGGTGCGCGCGCCCGCAGGCCGGTCACTCAACGTGTCGCAACTGCTCAGCCGCGCCCGCAGCACCGGCGTGTTCGGCGTCATGCTGGCCCAGCCGCGGCCGACGCAGCGCACCGACGCCGACCCGGCCCACCTGATTGCCGGCATACGCGACAACCGCGACGCACTCGATACACTGGTGGCGTATCTTGACGGCCATGCCGCCCGCATCGCCCGCCTGGCCGACCCGGCGCCCGATTTGCTGCCGACTGTCCTGGTAGCGCTGCAGCCTTCTGCGCCCGCGCCGCTGCAGGTCGCCTCGCTCGCAGCGGCGGCTGCGATGCTGCCGGCCAACCCACCCGCCAACCCACCCGCGGCCATTGCCGCAGTGCCGCTG
>CAYLPI010000048.1:22017-23562 GCA_964385505.1 uncultured Bordetella sp. | reverse complement strand
TGCAGCGCGAGTCCATCACCGCCTTGACCTGGGCGAAGGCGACTTTCGCGCCGCCGCCGTCGGGCGCCTTGGGCGCCATCACCACCGCAAGCGCGATGAACAAGGCCACGGCGCCCGCCGGCAGCGCGATGACCATCCTGCCCTTGTGATGCAGGTTGAAAAAGTGCCGGATCATCACCGAGGCGATCACCACCACCGCCAGCACCGCCCAGCCGTAGCGGTGGCCGTAGGTCATCGGATAGTGGTTGGACAGCATGATGAACAACACCGGCAGCGTCATGTAGTTGTTGTGCATCGAGCGCTGCTTGCCGCGGATGCCGTGGATGGCGTCGGGCACCTCGCCGGCCATCATCGAGGCGATCATCTTGCGCTGCCCCGGGATGATGATCATCAGCACATTGGCCGCCATGATGGTGCCGAGCACCGTACCGACCTGAATATAGGCGCCGCGCCCGCCGAACACCTGCGACATCGCCCAGGCGAGCGCCACCACCAGTGCGAAACCCACGAGCGCGAAAGCGGTGCCGCTTTTCGCCAGCGGCGAGCGGCACAGGCCCTCGTACACGGCAAAGCCGGCGAGTATCACCGCGAGGCTGATGCCTATGGCGGCGGCCGGCGTGATGTCGGCGACGCTCTTGTCAACGAGATAGGCGCCGGCGTTGAAGTAGTACACCAGCACCAGCAGCGCAAAGCCGGAAATGAAGGTCCAGTAAGCCTCCCACTTGAACCAGTGCAACTTCTCCGGCAACTGGTCGGGGGCGACGAGGTATTTTTGCTTGTTGTAAAAGCCGCCGCCGTGCACCGACCAGATTTCGCCCGACACGCCTTTTTTGGGCGGCACCGGCGGCACCAGGTGATTGTCCAGCCAGACGAAATAAAACGACGCGCCTATCCAGGCAATGGCGGTGATGACATGCAACCAGCGCACCAGCAGCGTGGCCCAGTCGAGGATGTAGGCTTCCATTCAGTCAGGCTTTCTCAAATGTGTATGTTGTGAACAGGTCGGCGGCGATTGTCGCAAAGACCTGCAGTTCAGGTGAGCGGCGGGCCGCTCATGCTCCTTCGTGACGCGTCAAAGCGGCCTCGCGCAGGCGCTGGTGTGCGCCGAGCAATTGCGCGGCGACGGCGACGGCGATGACGCCGGGTTGCTTGCCGTCGATGCCCTCGATGCCGATGGGACAGCTCATGCGCGCCAGTAGCGCCGGCGCGATGCCGCGCGCCGAGAGCCGCCGCTCGAACAGCCGGCGCTTGGTGGCGGAGCCGATGAGGCCGAACCAGGCAAAATCGCCGCGCCGCAAAATGGCCTCGCTGATGGCCTGGTCGAGCGCGTGATCATGCGTCATGACGAGGAAGTAAGTGCCTGGAAATGCCCGCCTGGCGTGGCTTTCCGGCGCATCGTCTATTTCGGCACAGACGTTCTGCGGCAGCGTCGCCGGGAACTGCGCCTCGCGTGCGTCGATCCAGGTCACTTCGCAGGGCAGATTACCCAGTATCCCAACCAGCGCGCTGCCGACATGGCCGGCACCGAACAGCATGATACGCAAG